>CAZOJR010000066.1:0-9008 GCA_964580165.1 uncultured Gaiellales bacterium | reverse complement strand
GGCGCGGGAAACACCGGTCACCGATGTGGATCTGGCCATACCGCTGAAGACCCTCCACGGGCCGGCACAAAGGGTGGGTGGATTCACCCCGGCCTGGGTCACTCAGCTTCTTCAAAACACCATGCTGCCGTATTTCGTTTTATCCATCAAAGAGGGCAAGCGATTGCAGGCCGCGCTTACCACCGTGGAGTTTTTGCGCGATCATCTCGTGCCCAAGCTGACGGCAAAGGATGGTCACGAGTTGCGTCTTGCCCACGAGACACGGAATATGGTTCTCAACGCTGAGATGATACTCAAGGCTTCGCTATTCAGGACCGAGAGTCGGGGCCAACACTACAGAGAAGACTATCCGCGGCGCGAAGATCCCTTCTGGCTTGCCTGGGTGAGACTGGAAGAAGAGCAGGGACAGATGAAAACGATCCGGGTGCCAATCCCGGAGAAATGGTGGCCTGACCTGGGCAGATCCTACGAGGAGCGGTATCCGCAGCGGTTCCTGGGCGAGAAGGTACACGAGGAGTGATGACTGTGTCTATCGAACGTATCGATCTTGAACTCTGCACCGGTTGTGGCACCTGTGTCGATAGCTGTCCGGTTGACGTGATAAGACTGGACCCGGTGACCGGCAAGGCGGCCATCTGCTATCCAGAAGATTGTATGTGCTGTGACTACTGCGAATTCGATTGTCCGAAACAGGCCATCTACGTCGGTCCCGGCAAGGATACGCCGGTGATGGTCAGTTGGTAGTGTATAGATGGGTGAGGAGGCGGCAAGATGAACTTGGCGGATAAGGTAGCAATTGTTACCGGCGGCGGCACCGGTATTGGCAAGGCGATAGCTGAGCGCCTTGCCACTGATGGCGCGTATGTTTGCATTGCCGGTCCATGGCCGGAGGCACTTGAGGCGGTAGCAATGTCCTTGCCTCCAGGGAGAGTGAAGACCTGCGTGGCGGACGTGACCGATTCGGCCGATGTGGAGCGGATCGTTCAAGAGGCTCTTTCGTTCGGGCGGGGCCTCCACATTCTTGTGAACAACGCCGGGATACTGGAGCCGCCGAGTGGGGTGGTTGAACTTGACCCTGTCCTGTGGGAGCGCGTGGTTGGGGTAAACCTCACCGGACCTTTTCTCATGATGAAGGCTGTGATTCCCCACATGATCGAGGTGGGGGGAGGCTCTATCGTAAATGTCTCTTCAGTGGCCGGCGTGCTGGGAGTTCCTAATCAGCCCGCATACTGTGCATCAAAAGGCGGCCTCATAAGCCTGTCGAAACAGGTGGCGGTGGACTATGGAGTGAACAAGATACGCTGTAATGTAATCTGCCCTGCTTCCACAAGGACCGAGATGCTGGTGGGCACTATGACGTCGTTCGCCGAGGTCTGCGGTCTTGATGTCGAAAGCGTGTTCGGCACGTTCTCCCGCGACGTTCCTCTGCGCCGTGTGGCCGATCCATGCGAGTTGGCCGGAATCTGTAGTTTCCTGGCGAGCGATGACGCGAGCTTCATTACGGCGACAGTCATACCGGTTGACGGCGGCGTGGTTGTGGTTGACGCATCGGGCGCCGCGATCAATCAGCTGGCCGCAAAGCAATTGGCTGAAGGGTGAAGAGGGGTTTAGGACGGGGTTGTTACCAAGCCGTCCAACCTCCGTCGACGACCAGAGAGGCCCCTGTGACATAACTGGACTCATCTGATGCGAAGAACAAGGCGGCGTTGACGACGTCCTCCGGCGTGCCGACACGTCCGAGGAGTATTCGTGGCGCGAGGTCTCCCTCTACCTTCACTTCCTCGTCAAATCCGTCCTTCTTGTCGGGGTTTATTATCATACCGGGCACTACGGTATTAGAGCGAATGCCGTAGGAAGCGAGTTCGCACGCCATCGCCCTAGATACGGCCAGCACCCCGCCCTTTGCTGCGGCATGAGCAAAGACTCCGATGGGCTGTCCGGCTATGCCGGCGATAGAAGAGATATTTACGATAGATCCACCGCCGGACCTGATCATCAGGGGAACAGCCGCCCGCACCACGTGAAAAATCAAACTGAGTTCGTTGTCGATCGTGAACTGCCAGTCCTCTTGTGACATCTCGGTCAACCGGGCAAAACGTGGTGCCGCCGCGTTGTTGTACAAGACATCAAGCCGGCCGTAGGTCTCCTCGGTTAGATTCACCAGACTCCCAACAGCCTCCGGATCACACAGATTCAGAGGTTCCATCGAGATCATTTCGCCGCCATTTTTGCGCACTTGACTCACGGTGTGGCGGTTGCCCTCGACATTGATGTCGCACCCCACGATCCTGGCCCCCTCTTGGGCAAACCGCAGGGCCGCCACCCGTCCCATTCCCTGAGCGGTGCCCGTTATCAGTGCTACTTTGCCTTCCAGCCGTCCGGCCATAGTGGCTCTTCTCCTTATAGACGGGATAGATGAGGAGCGCTCTCCTCATCTATCGCAGTGAGCTGGCTAGCTCTCCAGGCCGGCAATCCCTTGCACATATGTGAGCGCGCGCTTTCCGGCAATCCGGCCGGAATTCAGTGCGAAGGCGGAGGAGAGACCCTGGGAGGCACTTATAGGATAGCTATCGCCGTACATGCCCCCAGCATCAAACCCACCTGCATATAGTCCCGGGATTGCCGCGCTTTTCCTGTCCAGCACTTCCATGTTCTCGCTGATTCTGATTCCGCCCATCGTTCCCAGGAATACCGTGCGAGCCTTGACCGCGTAGTACTTGGGGCCATTCAGCGGACGAAGGAACCTGGGATCCTTGGCGCACAAGTCGTCGTGTCCCTTGGCGCAGTAGGCGTTGTATTCATCCACCGTAGCGCGCAGGATCGTCGGGTCGATTTCCGTCATGCGGGCGAGTTCCTCCAGCGAGTCTGCCATGAACACTTCTTTGCTGCCGCCGGAGATTGCCGCCTGCATTTCCTTTCTCACGTTGGCCGGTCTGTATCCCGGCAGGAACATCAGACCCAGACCGCGATCGATACCCCGTTCAAGCAGATCATCGATGATCGAATCATCGATGATGCTGAAGGTAAAACCGTCGCTGCTGAATCGAGCATTCGCATTGCCGGAGTTCGTGTCGGATAGAGCTACGCACTCGTCACAGAATCTCTCGCCGCGTGCTGTCACATACAGATCGGGTTGCAGTGCCACTACCTCGATGTCACTGCAGCCCATCGCGAATTCCGCGCCTACCGGTCCCACACGCAGCATCTCCAGAGACTGCAGCCCATCTTCTGCTGCGCCTGCTCCCCAGGCCATGCGGATGCCGTCTCCCATCTTGCCTGTGTTTCCCCAGGGAATGAGATTCGTTCCCAGATCGTACCCGGTGTATTTCTTGATCCATTCTTTGTTGTTCGCGTAGCCACCGGTCGCGATAATCACCGCGCGGGCTGCTACCTGTACCTCTTGGTCATCGTCGTTGACCACGACGCCATTAATGCGGCCGCGCTCCTTGCTGAGTTCGACGACTGGTGTCCCGGTCAGGATGTGAGCACCTTTACTTTTTGCCTGAGTGGCGAGGGCTTTGACCACCGCCTCGCCGGCACCTTCAACGACGTGATAGGTGGAGGGAACGCCCGGCATGGTGTCCATCTGGCCGGTGAATTTCACACCTTGTTCCTGTAGCCAGGAGATGGTTTCTGCCGACTCGTTGACTATGGCTCTTACCAACCGGGCATTTGCCCTCCAGTGACTGTACTCCATGATGTTCTTGAAGGCGCCATCCCGGGTGTAGTCAATGAAGCGCTCACGCTGTACCTTGCTTTCAACGGCAAACGTGCCACGGAAGAAGTTCGAGGTACCGCCCAAAGCGCGCTGCTTCTCGAAGACTGCCACCGTCGCTCCGCCTGCAGCTAGGGTCAGGGCTGCCGCCAGACCCGTCGCGCCTGCACCGGCTACTACAACATCGACCTCTGCTGGTACAGAACTCATCGTCATCCCCTATCTTTGGACTGTCTACTCCGGTATAAACAAGAACTCGATGGGAATACCGTCGAGGTCACGGGCATACACGAATACACCCGGTTGGTCGTCTTGAATGCCTCCCTCCAGCACTTTTGGGCTGCAGAGGAGATCTATGCCGTTCGCCTCAAGATCTGCAGCAGCTGCGCGCGCGTCGTCACAGCTGAAAGCTGCCTGGAGATAGCCGAAGTCGCCCCAGCATGTTGCAAAGGGAAGTGATCTGCCCCGGGGCTTGAGAGTTTCAAAGAGCTCAATCATGGCCTCGCCCTGCATGCCGGTGGACAGCAAGCAGGACCGGACGTGAGTGCCGGTTTTTCCTGAGACTTCGTCAACCAGGCCCGAGAAGCTCTCGTGAATGTTGGTCACCACAACCTTGAAACCTAGAAAATCCCGGTAGAAAGGCACGGAGCGCTCAAGGTCGCTCACACCTATTCCTACGGAGCGAGCACCCCCGAACATCTCGTCTGCTCCCGGGTCACCCGACGCGATTTCGATCAGGTTTCCCTCGGGGTCTCTGCAATAGACGAACTGATAGTCACCTTGTCCAGCAATTACCGTTGTCTTCGGCTCGGAGCAGAAATCCACCCTGTCCTTCAGCTGCCTCCAAACTGCTGGCACATCCGCGGTGGTTATTGTTATCTTTGCCACGCCGATGTCGCCGTAGCAGCTTCTGTGAATGGGTCTGGGGGCGGGTTCTACCATCTGAATGAACTCCAGCATGAGTCCCCCGGCCTTCTGCCGGAGAGTGGCTCCTGAAAATACAGCTCGGGGAGATCTTGCTAATTCGCGCATGATCTCCTGCTCCGACTCGCCGAATTCAGCGAATACTTCCGTAAAGCCCATGAGATCACGGTAGAAAGATGTCATGGTCCCCAGATCTTTCACACCGATGGCTACATGATGTACGCGCTGCTCCGTCGGCAATCGCTCCGTGCATGTAACCAAACTCCCTGCTATCGCCGATTTGATAGACCTCGGGTGCTCTGCCCTCGAAGAGTTTGATGACATCGGTGTCAGGCTCCAGCGGCAGAGCCATGATGATGCCGTCCGCCTCAAGAGTCTTGCGTTCTCCTTCAGAGGTGACGATCATTAGCCCTTGATCCGTGATTTTCTCATATGTAACCCCTGCCAGGGCAACTCCGCCCTTTTCCTTGAACCAGTTCAGCAGCCGGAGTGGCGTCAGATAAGGAAGTCCTTCGCCGAGGTTTTCAGACGCCTCGACGATGGTTACCGACCGGCCTCGTTTGACGAGAAACTCCGCAAGCTGACAGCCCTGTACTCCACCACCGATGATAATGAGCTTTTTCCCAACGGGCATGAAAGTCTTTGTAAGCTGTCCCAACATCTTGGGTCCGGAGAATCTCAAAGCAAGCTTGAGCTTGCGATGGAGGGCGGCACCATCGATTACTTTGGGATTGTCCGATCCCGGTATGTCGAGAGTAACGGTCTTGCCGCCCGTCGCGACGACGAGTACGTCGGGCTTGATCTTGTCAACCAAGGCTTTGTTGACTTCCTGGCCCAGCTTGATGTTCACACCCAACTTGGCGAACTGTGTCTTGTAGTAGCGAACGAGATCTATGAGACTTTGCTGCTCATGGTCTTTGACCACAGCAGCCACCGGGATCAGTCCGCCCAATTGGGCACCCTTGTCATAGATTGTGACCTTGTGGCCTCTTAGGGCTGCCACCCTGGCGGTCTCCATCGCGGCTGGCCCGCCGCCGATGATCATGACTCTTTTTGACTTAGCGGCCCGTGTGATCTCATATTCCCGTTCTCTTCCAGACTTGGCGTTGACCCGGCATTTCTGGGGTCCGTCGTCCTTTCGAGTCTCGACGCAGTAACAGCAGCCGCAGCAGGGACGGATGTCCTCCAGGCGCCCGGCGGCGACCTTGTTGGGCAGTTCGTGGTCAGCGATCAGACGTCTGGTCATGCCGACAAAGTCGATCTTGCCCTCCCTGAGGGCTTCATCACCCAAGATCGGGTCGAGCCGACCCGCGCAAAACACCGGTATGGAGACCATCTGCTTCACCGCGGCTGCCATGTTAAGGTACATGCCTTTACCCTCATGGCTCAGGTCCAGCTCACCGAGGTCGAGGTTCGGTGTCTCTGGATATAGCAGCGTTTCTGGGAACAGCATCTCGAGGTAGGGCCCGTAGCTGCAGGCTCTCACCTGAAGGATATCTGCCCCCGCAGCCTCGATGTACGGTGCGAAAGCCTTTGCCTCGTCGAGGGTGGTGCCGTTCTGCAAACCGAACTCTCTCGCATTGATGTTGGTTGCGACAGGGTATTCCTTGCCGCAGCGTCTTTTTATCTCGCGGATGATGTCGCAGTAGAACCTGGTCCTGTTCTCTATGGTCTGGCACCCGTATTCATCCTGGCGCCTATTCCAGAAACGCGAGAGGAAGCAGTTGATGAGGTGGTAGAAAGAGGCGTTTATCTCTACCCCGTCGTATCCAGCCTTCTTGGCAAGTTCGACTGATCGCGCGAAGATATCGACGACATCGTGGATCTCCGGCACTGTGAGCTCTTTGCCTGGGTCCCATTCCCATAGGCTCGGCGGCATGTCTTCTTCGCTGATGGTGGAGGCCGTGATCCGCTCTTGAGGGCCCAGTCCCGGCAGCTTCGCGATCCACGGTCCAGCGTGCATCAACTGCACGAATATGGGGCAGTCCTGCTTGTGAACCGCATCTACCATACGGGCATGCAGCGGTACGGTGCTCTCATCACAGAGACGAAATCCGGTGGGGATCACGTGGGTGCCCCTCGGCCACTCGACCGCGCAATTCTCTACGATAACTAGGCCTGCTCCACCCTTTGCTATTCCAGCATAAAAATCGGCCATCCTATCGGTCGGATTACCGTTCTTGTCGGCGTAGCCCGTGCCCGCGGCGGTCTTAATAATCCGGTTCTTGGTGTGCAGACTTCCGATAGTGCCCGGCTCCATCAACTTCTCTAGCCGCATGACCTTTTTCACCCTACTCCTCCAGCGATAGAAATCGAGCCTCTCTCCACCCATACTCCGCACTTGGCGGGCGCAAACCCCTTGGGGTACCTCGTCGAACGAGCTTGTTGGTAGTATCGGCCGCGTATGCCGTAGCGTCAAGGCTAACGATCGTTCACGCAACGTAGCAGAAGGGCTCATTGCTTGTCAATATCTGTGAACGTGCGTTCACCATGATTACGGACTGTAATATGCCAGAATATCCGGACTAGGCAAATACCCGTTTACCACACTATTGACACGTGCTGAGATGCTCTGCTAGCTTAAACGTTCGTAGCATGGCAGGTGAACGATCATATTCTTGGGGGTGACAGCCACCGGAGGGACGATATCAATAGACAGGAGAGCGTAGGAGCCCCGTTTTACCTGGTGGCGGCATGGCCGGTTCTTGTTCGCTTTACGCACAGGAGGGGGAAGAGTGGTAACTCGATGACTTATCTAGGTTGCCAAAAGGAACGCGGTAGCAGTGTGCTATTCAATAACAGAATAAGACCGGTATAGGAAATGACCGGCGTAACTTGCTCGGGACGTTCATGAGGGACGAAAGCGAGGGTCGTTACAAAAATGGTTACAATCAAATACAAGAAATCAGTAGTTGCTGCAGTAACGCTGGCCTTTCTGCTGGTGTTTGCGTGCGTATTTGCTGCCTGCGGTGGAGATGACACCAGCGGCGCGGCCACTGAGAGCACGGTCGCTTCGGGCGACACAGCAACTACCGCGGCTAACTCGACTAGTAGTACCGCAGCTGTGCCCTCCAAGACAGCAGAGCTGAAAATAGGCGGGTCAGCTCCTCTGTCTGGGCCTCCGAGCGCGGCAGGTCTTGCCTTCAAACAGGGATGGCAACTGGCCTTCGACGAGGTCAACGCGGCGGGTGGTATCGTGATCGGGGACACGGCGTATACGGTGAAGCTACTGGTGGAAGACAGCGAGGGCAGCGCTGAAGGTGGAACGACGGCTGCGACCAAGCTGTGTCTGCAAGACGACGTGAAGTATCTCATGGGGGATATCTCCGATTTCATGATCCCTCCGCTCTACGCAGTCACATCCAAAGCCGGCGCTCTGTTGTTTGAAAGCAGCACGATCAACGCAGCGGATATTCCCGGCAACGTCGCCGAGGTCAGTCCGGACAAGCCGTTGTTGATACGTTCATCGCAGGCGTGCTCAGAGCTTGACATTCTTCCTGCGAACTACTTGGTCGAGAACTATCCAGACGCGAAGAACGTGGCGCTCATTGCGCTCTCGTTTCCCGACTTTGACTCCTATAAAGACGTTCTCACGACCAAGTGGGCGCCGTTGGGCCTGACAATAGGCGCATATGAGCGGATCGCGGTCGACACTATTGACTTCGTGCCAACGATAACCCGAATTCTGGCAACTGAACCGGACTGCATCGATATCATGAGATGCGCCATCGCTCAGTTCCCCATGATCATCAAGACAGCCCGCGATCAGGGCTTCACGGGTCCCATTATGTACGGTCAGCCGACCGACATCATGTACGCCAAGCTTGCGGGTGACACTACGTCTGACGTCTTCGGCACGGGCCTCTATATGGATTCTCCCGATCTCCCCGATGCAGCGAAAAAGGCCATTGCCGACGGTCGTGCCAAATATGGTGATGATATGGTCTCCGACGCCATAGGTGCCTACGATCAGGCTATGTTGCTGGTTCAGATGATAGAGGCGGCGCAGAGCATCGATCCCGCGGTAGTGGAGGCGACTTTCGAGACTCTGACCAACCCTGGAGATCTGCAGTCAATCTACGGTCCGTCATATGCGGGTGGACTGGAGACAACCGGTGTCAACCACGTGTTGGTCAAACCGTGTCCTCTGGCTCGGATAATGGATGGCCAAGGTGAGCTCATCGGGCTCTTCACGGTTGATGTTCCGTAAGACATGACAGTCAGCTAGTTCCTGGTCGACTGGGTGTTGCCAGCCACTCGCTGGTGAGCAGCACCCAGTCGACCAACAAGTGGACCGGTTGTTTGGCAGCTTCAGCCGGTCGTGATCACGAGAGAAAAAGGGCGAGTATCCCCTGGGATTGGTGAGAAT
>CAZOJR010000065.1:6288-9047 GCA_964580165.1 uncultured Gaiellales bacterium | reverse complement strand
GCGGATGCGTGGCTGCAACAGGCTCTTCTTGCTGACGGAGTACTGGAATTTGGAAGCACATGCCTTCTATCGCAGCCTGGGTCTCGCTGAAAAGACCTGCCTCTATTTCGAGCGAGACCTGCGCGCCGGGTCATCACAAGAACCGGGTCATCGTAAGAACGGCGGGACCTCCAACTCGTCATCTGACGCACCGGAACCGGTGGATTCTGTCCAAGGTGCTTCGCGCGAGGACTGAGTAGCAGCCGGAATACCGGCGGATGCTCCAGCCCCAGCCTCGGTCCCGGTCTCGGTCGCTGCCGGATGGTCGTGCCTTGTGGCCTCCTCCACTTGGGCGGTGAGAACCTCCTCGCTCGTGGCGTCGAATCCGGTGGCTACCACCGTCACCCACAACGTGTCGCCCAGAGATTCATCAACCACCGCCCCGAAAATGATGTTGGCCTCGCGGTCGGCAGCCGCATTTACAGTCTCCGCCACTTCGGTGATCTCGTGCAGCGACATGTCTTTGCCTCCGCTTATGTTGAGGAGGATGCCGCGAGCACCATCGATTGACGTCTCCAGAAGCGAGGAATTGAGCGCCATCTCCGCCGCTTTTCTGGCCCTGCCTTCACCGTGGGCGCGGCCGACACCCATATGCGCTGTACCCGCTCCGCTCATTATGGTGCGCACATCGGCCAAATCGAGATTGACCACACCAGGCACGGTGACCAAATCGCAGATGCCCTGTACTCCCTGTCTGAGGACGTCGTCAGCCAGGCGTAGAGCCTCGACCATGGTCGTATGCCTATCGGCCACTTCAAGCAACTTGTCGTTGGGCACCACGATTACAGTGTCAGCCCGCTGTTTGAGGGCACGCGCACCCTCCAGAGCCTGCAGACCACGTTTCTTGCCCTCAAACGCGAATGGCCGCGACACCACCCCTATAGTGAGCGCTCCCAGGGACTTCGCTATTTCGGCCACCACCGGGGCGGCACCGGTTCCGGTGCCGCCCCCTTCGCCCGCCGTGATAAAGACCATGTCGCTGCCTCTAAGCATGGTCTTCAACTGATCGTATGCCGCCAGAGCCGCGTCCCGTCCGACCTTGGGATCGGAACCACCGCCGAGACCCTTGGTTAGATCGGCCCCAATGCGGAGTTTGTGATCGGCCTCGCACATGGCCAGCGCCTGAGCATCAGTGTTGATCGCAATGAACTCTACGCCCTCAAGTCCTGCCTCCAACATGCGGTTGATCGCATTGGTGCCCGCTCCCCCCACACCGACCACCCGGATGACTGCCGGAAAGCTGCGCGAAGGCGGTATGAGCCTGCGACGCGCCTCGTCGGTCTGAAGCGGTACCGTCGCCGTGGCATCTGAAGAACCACCCTCCGGTGCACCGCTCGGGCCGGTAGATCCATCAGTAAGCGCAGCCCCTGGCTCGGAGAAACCTCCCTGGCCCGAAACAGTAGCAAGACGAGGTTCTTCTAGATGAGATTCCCCTATATGAGGCTCTTCTCCGGCCGGCTTGGCGGCCTCCGTCGCCCTGAAGAGAGAGCTGAGGCCGCTGTCCTTCATGCTAGATCTTCTTTCCATTGAGCACCTCTCTCGCGAGCTGGCGATATGCCTTCGCAGCCTGGCTATCCGGCGCGTATTTCAACACGGATTCTCCTCTGACCGGAGCCTCCGCAAACTTGATGGTCTTGTTGATGGTTGTCTCGAAGACCAAGTCGCCGAAACTGCTCTTCAGAACCTCGACCGCTTCTTTTCCATGAATTGTACGAGGATCGTACATGGTGGGCACAATCCCGGCAATGTGCACGCCGGGATTCAGATTCTCCCTCACAAGTTCAAGAGTTCGTTCCAATTGGGCCAAGCCCCGCAACGACAGATATTCGCACTGCACCGGGACAATGACGGCATCCGCCGCCGTCAGCGCGTTGATCGTCAAGAGGCCGAGTGACGGCGGAGTATCTATCAGTATGTAGTCGTACCGGTCGTGGATACGCATCAAGGCCTTGGTCAACGCGCGTTCTCTTCCGATGAGCGAGCTGAGGGCAATCTCTACCGCGGCCAGATCGATGCTCGCCACCACGAGATCGAGCTCTAGATGATGCAACGCTTTCTCTATGTCCACTCCCGTGACCAAAACGTCGTACATGCTGGGTCGCACCGTGTCAGGGTTGAGTCCCAAGCTCATGGTGAGGTTACCTTGAGGATCCAGGTCAACCGCGAGAACGCGAAGACCAGTCTCCTGAAAGGCCACGCCCAGATTAAGGGTGGTCGTGGTCTTTGCGACACCACCCTTCTGATTCGTGAAGGCCACGACTTTGGCCAAGCCATCTCCCTAAGTCGATTATTACGCCGCCAACCAGCACTCATAGCTTTTCGCAAAGGGTAGGAGAAATCCTTTGCGTCAGAGACAAACTGTGTGGCTCGATGCTACTGGCTGAACGCTCCGAGGCCCGACCGCAGAAGGCCATCTCTCACGGACACGGGGGGCGATTGCGACTCGGAGAAATCCTTTAGCTCGCGCAGATACTCGCGGTTCTCACGAACATACTCCCATGCATGGCTCAGCAGATATCCCTGAACCTGATGCTTACGGTACATCGGCGCCTTGGGCTTGATAGTGAACATGCGGCGGACCCTGTAGAAATGCCTGTGCGCTTCCAGCACTGCTTCCTGTAACTCATAAGGAGTCATCCGCTTCGGCCAGTGAACCACATGGAACCCATCATAAAGGCTCCAGTTCCGAGTGAAAATGCGACCCTCTCTCTCAAATTGAG
>CAZOJR010000065.1:5947-6278 GCA_964580165.1 uncultured Gaiellales bacterium | reverse complement strand
GGTCTGCGGAGTCCCGGGCAGAGGAGTCAATACCAGGAACTGGGCGCTATTCAGGCCATGATCGAGCGCGAAATCGGCCGTCCGGGATAAGGATTCGAGC
Source organism: uncultured Gaiellales bacterium (assembly GCA_964580165.1). Lineage (GTDB taxonomy): Bacteria > Actinomycetota > Thermoleophilia > RBG-16-64-13 > RBG-16-64-13 > RBG-16-64-13. Next base: position 6,178 of record CAZOJR010000065.1, on the reverse strand, counting down.
GTATCCGAGTCGGCTCCAAACGCGAACATGCCGTGGGTCTTGATCCCCCTATTGGCGAGCGCTTCCAAGCCACCGGCTATGTCGTCCACGCTCGCTTCTTTGTGATATTCCTTGAGCGTGGCCGGATTGATCGACTCCAGCCCCAGATAGACGATGCGGCAACCCCCGTGCCACAGCAGGTCGAGCAGTTCTTTGTCGACCTTGCCCTCCTTGCACACCGAGTCCACCCTG
>CAZOJR010000065.1:0-5937 GCA_964580165.1 uncultured Gaiellales bacterium | reverse complement strand
CTCTCGTATCATCGCCGTGAGCAGTTCTTTGCCTCTGCGCTTGCTAATGAAGAAGTTGTCGTCGTAAAAGAAGATCTTCTGTGGCTGCAACCGCTTGATCTGTTTGACCGTCTCCTCCGAGTCGACCACACGCACCTTGCGCCCGAACATCTGCACCACCGAGCAGAACTCACACCCGTACGGGCAACCCCGCGATGCCAGAATTGGCGTGGGACTCACTTTCTCTCCGCCGACTACCAGGCTCAGATCGGGCCAGGGAAGATCGGTCAACGAGTCGAGCAGTGGGCGCGTGGGATTGTGTACCACCCGGCCGTCCGCAGCCCGGTATGTGAGACCGAGTATGTTCTCAAGCGACCCCAGGCCCTCCAAATACTCAATCAGTTCGACGAACGTCTTCTCGCCCTCGTTACGAACCACATAGTCACAAAAGTCCATAGCTTCGTCGGCAAGAAAGGTTACGTGCGGCCCTCCCATGACAACCGGAATGCCGACGTCTTTTACCTTCTGAGCATAGCGATATGCACGAATGACCGTCGAAGTGGTAGTGGAGATACCCACGACGTCGGAAGAGAAGACATCATCCCAATCGACCTCGCTCAGGCTCTCAACATAGATGCGAACCTCATGCCCCCGAGCCTTCATCAAAGCTCCTAGAAGGGGGAGACCGAGCCGGAGTTGCTTCACGAAGCTATATACGTGGAACCCCGGAGCAGCAGGCTCAATAAGGGTGATGCGCACATCAACCTCACAGTCGCTCAATACATTGCATGCATCGTATGGTAGCACACGCCACCGGCGCTCCCGCCCGGGCCATCACCAGCAATCGCGGAATCGCCGATCTCTCTTAGTATCCACCACGTTGTTTTCCATGCGCCTTGCAAGCCGGCGCGTGGGAGAGCGGAAGACTAACTCGGAAGCTGGTCGGCGGACCTCCTTCAACTAGCTGCACACTCCCCCCCAGTACCTCACATATTTCCCAAACCAAGGCCAAACCAAGCCCGAAACCATCCGCGTGTCTCCCTGAATGCCCGCGATAGAACCGGGAGAAGATACGTGCTCTGTCCTCTTCCGTAAGAGGCTCACCTCCGTTGGCCACCTCGAAGGCCAGATACTTTTCGCCGGTCCACACCCGGACTGTGATCGGATCGGAACCTCCGTACTGAACTGCGTTGCGAAGAAGGTTGTATATCACCTGCCTCAGCATGTCGACGTCGGTCGGTACTTGAGTGGCAGACTCCACCTGCACCCTGATACGTCCAGACTCCACCAGACCATCTTCGACCAGTCGTTGCACCTCCTCATCTATGAGGACATCGACAGCGGCCACAGTCATATTGGGCTCGAACTCATGGGAGTCGTAGCGCGACAGCGTGAGCAACGCTTCTACAAGACGTCGCAGCCGCGCCGACTCCCTGTAGATTGCCGCGGCGGACCGTTGCTGTTGTTCGGCCGTAGCCGCGGTTCCGTCCAGAAGAGCCTGGGAGAAACCCTGGATGGATGTGAGCGGCGTACGTAATTCGTGAGCCGCAGACGCCACAAATCCCCGCAAGGAGTCCTCGCTGCGACGCACTTCCAGCCGCATAGCCTCCATGCTGGACGCCAGCTCCTGAACTTCGCCCGGATAGGAACCGGTCACCGGCTGCTCATACGAACCATATGCCATTCTCCTGGCCGCCGCCGATAGCCGGCGGATTGGGCGAGCCATCCACGTTCCCAAGCCCCATCCCACCAGAACAGCCAGTCCGATGGCGATTAGACCCGATATCCAGAGAGGTCGCAGTATCTCGGTTCTGGCGGCGAAGGCGTCGGCCACGGTCAGAGTAACCACAGCCAAGCCTTTAGTACCATCTGAAAACCAGATAGGAGCCACAGCCACCAGCAGATCACCCTTGCGCCCGGACGCACCGGTAAGCGACCGGATCACTCCGCTGGATGGATTCTCTCCCCCTAAGGCGTCGGCTTCAGAACGAAGGCTTTCGAGAAACCCATTCCTTGCGGGAATGCTCCCCGCTTTGGCTACAACCGTCGATCCCTCATAGACCACAATCCCGGCTTTGCCCGGCAAAACCCGCAAATCGGCCCGCAAGAGGACTGCGATCACTCCGGTCCCGGCGCCCCCCGAGAGCAACGAATCCTCAACTCCCCGTACCTGCTCGGCCACTTCGACGGCCTGTTCAAGAAGAAGCTCCTCTTGGCGGTCAACAACATATCCGCCCAGAAATCCGTAGAAGACAAAACCAACCACCACCAAGGTGAACGCCGATACCCCGGCCAGCGCCGCCACCAAGCGCCAGCGTATGGAGGCCGAGTTGCTCACGAGACCGCTCCCGGATCGGCCTTGTATCCCAAGCCCCACACCGTCTGGATGATCCGGCCCCACGAGCCGAGCTTCTTGCGGAGTTGCCCAATGTGCACATCGACAGTGCGGGCGTCGCCATACGAGCTATACCCCCACACCTCTTCCAAGAGACGCTCGCGAGTCAACGCAAGTCCGCGGTTGATAAGGAGATAGTGAAGTAGCTCGAACTCCTTGGGAGTGAGTTCAACCGGCTCCCCATCGACCCGCACAGTGTGCTCCGCCGGCAGCAACTCAACTCCGCCCAACACCTGGGGAGCATCGGCAATCCCCTCCATAGCACCGGATCTCCGCTGCACCGCGCGAGCACGAGCCACCAGTTCGCCCGGACTGAACGGTTTGACCATATAGTCGTCCGCCCCCAGTTCGAGACCGAGTATCTTGTCTTGCTCGGCGTCCTTGGCCGTGAGAATGATGAGCGGCGCACGAGAGAAACTTCTGATGGCTTTGAGAACTTCGAAGCCGGTAAGGTCAGGTAGCATGAGATCGAGCACCACCAAGGCCGGTGCCCTGTCTCTGGCCAGTTCCACTCCGGCGGCGCCCAGAGACGTGGCGTAGACCGCATACCCCTCCCGGCCCAGATAGAGTTGCAGCAATTCAGAGATCGAGGCATCGTCCTCGATCACAACCGCGTTGCGCCCGCCTGCTCCCGCTCCCACCGGCATCGTTCAACCCCTCCTTCTGCGCGCAGCACCGGGCGGGAGCTACTTCGTCGCTCCCGCCCGGGTACTTTACCGCAAAGCCCACAGATTCAGGCCATACCGCCCTGTCGCAGAATCCGCGGGTGTCGCAGAGCGCGGTATATGGCCCACAACCGCGCCGACTCGCGACAGTGCTGACCCGCGTCTGTGTCAGCTCTCGTCGTCGAGGTATCCATCGACGAGGTCTCGAATTTGCGCCAGAGTAGACTGCAGATTCTCACGGGCCTCCTGTAACGTCTCCCGCTGCGACTTGACGGTTTCGACCAGCTCATCGTACAGCGCCTGATCTTCCGGGCTCATGTCCCCACGAAGAACCTCCATTAGTTTGGCTTGGCGCTCAGCACACTCTCCGGCTTTATCACGAATGGTTTTCCGGACGGCATCTCCCAGTTCTGAGCATTCTGTCCCTAGACCTCCCTGGCAGACTCCCGTGCCCGCTACGGCTGCACCTTGACCGCCGGAAACAGCAGACCCAGCCGTGTTCCCTTCGCCGGCCGCAGCCCATGCAGTCGTCCCCACCAGCAGAACGATCGCGATCGTAAGAGCCATCACCAGCCACTTCCGCTTCCATATCGTTTTCACGATCGAACCTCCTTTAAACTGCGACGTACCCGCCGTTTGCTTCTGCAGAACTCAGTTTCCGCCCACAATATGAGGAAAATGTAAGAGAACTCCAAAACATGCGTCATGACGGCGTGGCGGCGGCTCAGACGGCGTGACGGCGGCTCAAGCAAGACGGCGCGACGCGGGCGGCACGGCATCCCGCGCTCCGCTGGGACGCCGCGGAGTAACATCCCCTGTCACACCCGTCCTTTCAAGGTGGCATAATTCGCTCGATATGACGATGGCGAGTGACATGTGCTCCAATGGGAAACGCCGCCAAAGACGATCGCACCATTCCACCGTGCTTGTAACCGCGATCGTGGTGTCGGCTTTGCTCGCCTTCGTCCTTCTTCCTACCGGCCATGTCAACACCAGTTGCCTAGTCCAGGTAAACGGCCTCATACGTACGGTGCCATCGGGAATCGAGGTCTTGGACCTCGTCGACGCGTCCGCACTTCTGGCCCGGCCCGGCTCTGTGCTTGACCTCACCGGCGACGTGATTGCCCTTGGAGGCGGCCCCGAAGCCGAACGTGCCATCGACGGCCGGCCCTTCCATGAGAACGGCGCGCTCCATGACGGAGCAATGGTATCGGCGCACCACGGCAAGTATGCGTTCGAATCCATCAAGAGGATCATTCAAGAGATCCCCTACGAGACCACTGTCGAGGGCCAAGGCGCCGTGGTGAGCTTGGCACAGAAAGGTTCTACGGGAGAACGCGAGATCTTCAAGGGCGTGGAAAGCGGTAAGCAGGCCGCCCTGTTTACTTTGAAACAACCTAAGAATATGGTGGTCGAGCGTATTTCTACCGCTGATTCAGGCCGGAAGCTGGCGGCGCTCACTTTCGACGACGGTCCGGGCAAGTACACACAAGCAGTGCTTGACGCTCTGGCGGCAAAACACGTGCCGGCCACGTTCTTCGTACTCGGCAGTTGTGCCGCCGGTAACGAGAGCATGATTGCCAAGATCAGAGCGGCCGGTCACGAGGTGGAGAACCACTCTTGGAGTCATCCGGTGCTTACGAAGTTGAGTCCAGGAGAAATCCGTAACGAAATATCACGAACCAACGACGTAATCGGGGGTAGCCGTTTCCTGCGACCCCCTTATGGCTCATACAACACCACGGTAACAGCGGAGGCCGCCGCCCTAGGTCTGCGGCTCGTGCTCTGGACGGTGGATACTCTCGACTGGAAGTATCCCGACGTCGACTCGATCTTGTCGTACGTCAAGGATCAAACCAAACCCGGAGCCATCATCCTAATGCACGACGGTGGCAACAACCGTTCGGCAACCGTAGCGGCCATACCCGTTGTGGTAGATTGGCTCTTTGAACAGGGTTATTCTCTGACTACCGTGGAGGAACTCCTTTAGAATTCATTTAAAAATGAGTTCTTGGAGCGCCACGTTTTGCATGCACGGGAACCCGCCCCGCGTAGACCATCTCCCGTGAACAATGTTTAGATTGTTGGCAGGAACGAGATATCAGTAAGGTTAGGCCAGAATACTCATGCACCGGTGCTAATGGACATACGGGTAACCAGCCTCAGAGGAGTACCGCTCCTCGAGCTAGAGGGAGACATCGACCATAGCAACTGCGCAGCCGTGGAGACCGCTCTCGGCGAGCTTCTCGACGGCGGCAACAACCACATCCTTCTCGACCTGACCGACGTCACCTACATCGATAGCGGGGGAATATGCATACTCTTCCATGGCACACGGCAAGTGCGTGGCAAGGGTTGGCTGGGTGTTGTCGGACCAAACCGTAACGTACGGCGCCTTCTGGAAATCGTCGGGCTCTACATTGACCCAAGTTTCCGAGCGTTCGAAGACCGTCCCGCCGCAGAAATAGCTCTTTCAGAGGGAGCGGCATAGTGACGGGCATCTCACGGTGGGATGTCGACCGAACTATCACGGTGAAGGCTGAAACGGCTCAGCTGGCTCGGGTACGTGAGTTTGTCGAAGAAGTGGCAAGCGAACTCTCTCTCGACCTCGAGCGGGTATTCGACCTCAAGATCGCGGTATCAGAGGCCTGCGCGAATGCTGTAGAGCATGCCGGATACGGAGCCACACTGCTTGAAATCTGTGCCTGCTGTCGTTCTGAACGCCTAACGTTTACCGTGACCGATTCCGGCTGTTTCCATCCCCCCGCGCCCCGCTGTGACCAGCTCAGCAGCCGGGGACTCGGCCTTCCTCTCATGGTGGCCCTCATGGACGAGGTAACATTCCTCCGATCTCCCGGAGGTGGTACAAGTGTAAGCCTATCGGTCCTGCTCGACCGC
>CAZOJR010000064.1:0-9071 GCA_964580165.1 uncultured Gaiellales bacterium | reverse complement strand
AGAACAAGCTCTATCGTTTGGCTCGCGAACAACTTATCCACCCCGCCGATACTCGACGTCTCGGCATCCGGGTCAGGAGTCACCGGCGTGTGAAGAGGTGTCCCTTCCCGAAGAAGCCCTGCTCCTTTCACTGCCGCGAAACAACGGCGGCGTGTGTAGTCCTCGATATAGGCGATCGCCACATCCTCCAGAGTCTCGCCCTTGGCGATCGCGATGGACGCGCAAAAGGGCTCAAGGCCTCGCTTGGCGTTCAGACTACCGTCGAGCGGATCCATGACCACCGCCCACGGAGCATTGATGGATCCAACCATCCCCAACTCCTCCGAAATCAACCGGTGGGGAGCAGGGGCTTCGCGCTCCAACACCTCCTGCATTGCCGCTTCGCAGGCTCTGTCGATCTCGAGAGTTCGATCTCCGCCCGCCCCTCGGCCGAGAGCCACCCGCCCTGGTGCCGTGCCGTATAACCGCAAGGCCTCTCGCTTTCCTGCGGCAGCCATGCACGAGGCACATCGCAACCACCCGGTCTCGACAGTGGTCAACGGCCGGTCACAGTCGCGTGAAGTCTTTGCGGAAAAGGGCGGATCGGACATATCTCTTTCTAACATACCACCTGCGCATCAAGACCGCGCTAACATGCAGACGTGAGCGAGCAGAGGATATTGAGGTGAGACGAGCGGGACGTATTCTGAGTGGCGCCGCGATCGCGAGTGCCCTATCTCTCGCGTACATGGCTTTCGAGGCTCAGTGGGTGCGCTGCCGGCAGATCGAACTACCCGTCCCCGGGCTACCAGTGTCCTGGTCTGGTTTGACCGTCCTACACCTGTCTGATATCCATGCGGGAGTCTTCGCGGCCAACGAACGCAGTCTGAGTAAGGTGGTTCGCTGGGCAGAGACCCAAGACCCAGACTTGGTCTTACTCACGGGCGACATCCTGGGCGATCCGGAGCGCAGTACTGCCTGCCTGAAGCTGTTGACCCGGATCCGCCCGAAATACGGAACGTTTGCGGTTACAGGCAATCACGAATACGGGCTCAGCAAGACCCCGTTAGCGCATCCTAGGAATACGGCATACCCCTGGGCCAGGGCCGGAATCATGCTTCTCTCCGACGACTGTATCCCCCTTCCGGTTCGTGAAGGTGCACGATTGATCCTGTGTGGAGCCGACTACATGAGCGGCGGCTTCGGACTCCTCTCGAGCAGCAAAACATACACGACGGTCTCCCGCAACGATGGAGCCGGCCAAGGACAGGGTCGCGTTTCGGTGGTGGATTTCCCTATCCTCCTCATCCACGAGCCGCCGCCTGACGATTCTCCACTCGCGGAGATGTTTCCTCTGGCATTCGCAGGGCATACTCATGGTGGACAGTTGCGCATTCCAACTCTCTCTGGTCTTGCTCCGCTTCACCTCGACGGGGACAAGCATATTGAGGGGGTGCACGCGTGGGGCAACGGCCTTCTCGTGGTGTCCCGAGGCATAGGAACCAGCCTTGTCCCTCTCCGTCTGCTGACTCGACCGGAGGCGACCTTATGGAGATTGGTATACACTTCTCCTTAGCACCAAACGCGGCGGATGGGTGAATGCAAACAGGGGGCCTCCATGGTCGAATCGCAAAATGAAAGCTATCCCGGAGACCTTTCCGTTACTCCGACACAATCCATAGAGGCCCAGTTTGTAGACGAAGAGGGGCCGTCTGTCTCACATGAAGTCATCGCGAGCTACGTCGCCGACGCCGCTCGCTCGGTCCGCGGGATCGTCGACCTGCATACTTCCCCTTGGAAGGGCTTCTCGTCTCGTGTACGCGAGATACACTCGGGCGGAGTGGCAATCAGAGATGCCGAGGCCGGAACAGTGCACGTGGACATACACGTTCGGGTAGCTTGGGGAACGGTCATTCCGGAACTGGCCCACCAGGTCGACGCAGCCGTGCGCGAGAGGGTAACCGCCCTTCTCAATATCAGTGTTGACACAGTCACCCTCTTTGTGGATGAGATCGCCGGGCCGATGGAGGTCGGCGCCACCCAGGAGAGCTAGGGAATGTCGGACTATCTCCCTCTCTGCGCCTTCAGACAGGGTCTCTTACCTGCCACCTGTCAGCGCTGCGCCTGGTGGCAAACCTCGGGAGTACAACCGCTTGCTCCCGAGGCGGCAGCCGACAGACGCCGCCGGTGGATGACGGCCCTGGAGGACACGTGGGGCAACACCGGCCTGCTGGTGGAGAATGACCGCGCACCCACAACCTTTCTTTCCACCGGCTCGCAGGACGCTGTTGATATCCCCTCAGACGGAACTTTGTTGGATAATCTCCCTGCTTCAGGATCTCCAGCCCCATCTGTAGTGGCATCCATAAGTTTCGCGCCCATCGGTGCAGTACCTCGGTTGCACGACTTTTGCTTCTGCCCTCTTGCTGAGACCTCAGCGCTGGTCTTCTGCCTCGTGGTGGCCGACGGCCAACCCCGTTCTCAGGCTAAACGGGTGCTGAACAAAGCTCTGGCCCAGTTGAAGGCCCGCGGCGTGGAGGAGGTCTATGCAATAGCCAGATCTACCGGCAAATCCGAAGATCAGGCCGCTTGCCGTTACTTCGCGGCCGATTTCCTGACTGCCAACGGTTTTGAGCAAGTCATGGAGAACTGCGGAGTCGTTCTCATGCGCATCGATCTGCGCGGGCTCCTCTCTTTGGTCGAACGGATTGAGGCGGCAGTAAGACGCATCCTGCGAAACGATCCAACCCCCAGCCCCGCCGCCTGGTCACACCGGAGTGACTGATGGGCCGGGCGGCCGATAGACCCCCCGCAAGACCAGCGAGGACGAGGCGAGGTCATTTACTCGTCTGGGCACGTTGCTTACACGTACTTCACTCGGCAGCGGCACCCTTGGTCATCGCCGCCGCGATCGTGATTTCCTTGGCCATTTTCGCCCTTCTGGTAATACCGTCGACATCTAAAGCAGCCGAGGCAGACACCACCGAGGCGGGAGCGGGCACAGTTTGGGTGACAGAAGCCGAGGGTATTATCGATCCGGCTTTGGCAGGCTATCTAGTCAAAACAATGGAACGAGCGGCAGATGAAGGCGCGGCAGCGCTTATCATCGAGCTCGATACACCGGGTGGCCTTGACACCGCCATGCGCGACATCATCCAGGCAGAAATCGACTCGCCCATTCCCATCGTTTTCTACGTCCACCCGCAAGGAGCCCGCGCGGCCTCGGCGGGCGTCTATATCCTCATGGGTTCCGATGTGGCGGCCATGGCTCCCCAGACCAATCTGGGAGCCGCAACTCCGGTGTCGCTCACCGGTGACATGGACGAAACCATGCAGGCCAAGGTGACAAACGATGCCGCCGCCTACATTGTGGGTTTGGCCACCTCTCATGGGCGAAACGCCGAATGGGCCGAGCAGGCAGTACGCGAAGCGGTTTCTCTGCCGGCGGAAGAAGCGCTTGAACAGAACGTCGTCGAGTTCGTGGCCAGCGACCTACCCGAACTGCTGGAGACCATGGATGGCTATGTGACCACACCGAAGAACCTCGCTCTTCGCACAGCCGGTGCGCCGATCAAAGAGGTCAGCATGGGCTGGATCCAGCGTTTTCTGCACGCCGTCGCCAACCCCGACATTGCCTATATCCTGATGACCATCGGCACTCTGGGTATCATCATGGAAATCGCCACGCCGGGACTGGGAGTCTCGGGAATAGCCGGGATTATCTGCCTCATTCTGGCCTTCTACGCGTTTCAGGTTCTCCCGGTCAACCTGGCAGGGATAGCACTGGTGGTGCTGGCAATGATTCTGTTCGTCGCCGAGATCAAGGTTCAGAGCCATGGCATTCTCGGCATCGGTGGAGCTGCGTCACTCATCGCCGGCGGCCTGTTGCTTTTTGACTCCTCAGCAGCATTTCTCAGCGTCAGTTGGCCGGTGCTCATCGCAGCCGCGGCTATTGTGCTTATCTTCTTCACGGTTGTGATACGGGCCGTCGCCCGCGCCATGCGCCGTCCCCACGCCACAGGCGTGGAGAGTCTGATAGGGACTAGGGGAGTGGTCGTTTCATCGCTCGGCCCACAGGGACAGGTGAAACTCCAAGGCGAGACCTGGAAGGCGAAAACGGAGGAGGGCCATCTGCATAAAGACGAGCCAGTCGAGGTATTAAGAACTGAAGGGCTCACCTTGGTGGTGCGCCAGCTAGACAAACCAGATGCGAATTCCGACAACAGGCAGGCTTGAGGCATTGAAGGAGGCGGCATGGATCCGGGCGGAATAGCGACCATCATCATCATCGTGGTCTTGGTGATCATAATCCTTTCGGCGGCGATCAAGGTCTTTCCCGAGTATCAGCGGGGTGTCATTTTCCGGCTGGGCCGTATCAACCCCCCAAAGGGACCTGGCATTTTTGTCATTATCCCCATCGTAGACCGAGTGGTACGGGTCGATCTACGAACAATCACTATGGACGTTCCCGCCCAGGAAGTTATCACTAAAGACAACGTACCGGTGAAGGTGAATGCCGTCGCGTATTTCCGGGTGATTGACCCCACGAAGGCAATTATCGAGGTACAGAACTACGTCGTTGCCACCTCACAAATCGCCCAGACGACGCTCCGAAGCGTCCTCGGCCAGTCCGATCTTGATCACCTGCTCACCGAGCGGGATAAGCTGAATACGCGGCTTCAGGAGATCATCGACGAACAGACCGATCCGTGGGGTGTGAAGGTAAGTATCGTCGAGATCAAAGACGTCGAGATTCCAAGCGGAATGCAACGCGCCATGGCCCGGCAGGCCGAGGCAGAGCGTGAGCGGCGAGCCAAGGTCATCGCTGCGGAAGGCGAGTATCAGGCTTCCGAGAAACTCGAGCAAGCAGCGGTAGTTCTGTCGAGAACTCCGGCCGCCATCCAGCTTCGTTATCTACAGACACTGTCCGAAATAGCTACCGAGAAGAACTCCACAACCGTATTCCCGATCCCGATAGATCTGATAGAACCCTTTCTCAAGAAGCAATTGAAGAGTACCTGACATCTCCTTCGCCGTCTCGCGCCTCTCGCCGCCCGACCGGCGCCCGACGACGATTATGCGGCTCAGATCGCACGATAGGTGCCCACGACGACCGTGTTGTGCTATAAATACGCGGCCGTACTGGTGTTTGGGGGTATAGCTCAGTTGGGAGAGCGTCGCGTTCGCATCGCGAAGGTCAGGGGTTCGAATCCCCTTACCTCCACTCACTCACCTGGTGCATCCGTGCGTCCTCTGTCCAAAAATCTCTGACGGTTCTTCAAAAAGGGCGGCCGCATTGTCTTTGATAGAGATCTCGGTGAGCACCCCAACTCGCGAAGTGCTTGTGGATATCACCCAGAGAATCCAGGGCGCAGTGGCCGAATCGGCGCCAGATCTAACTGGAATGGTGAGCATCTTCGTGCCACATACCACAGCCGGCGTGACCATCAACGAAGGAGCTGACCCTTCGGTAGCTCATGATATCGTCGAGGGTCTCGCTCGTCTTGTCCCGCGCAACGGCGGCTACCGCCACATCGAAGGCAACTCCGACGCTCACATCAAGGCTACGCTCGTCGGCAATCAACTCTCGGTTCCCGTCGAACACGGACATTTACGGTTGGGCACCTGGCAGAGCATCTACTTAGCCGAATTCGACGGTCCCCGGACCCGCAAGGTCTACGTCACAGCTTTGCCCAGCGCGATGTGACAGTGCCGGGTGTATTCATCTTGGAAACCCGTCGTGATCTGCTGGATCAGTACCGGAGCCAGATGCATCGTTAGTATCTATCTCGTAGCCCAAGTCATCATCAAGGCTGTTATCGCCCTGGAGGGCACCAAGAACCGGCGCCGAGTCTTGAACCGCTTCTGCCAACCGCCTACGCCTACGCCATAGCACGATGCGCCAAACGGTAATACCCAGCAGCAGAAGCCAAGCCAGTATTTCGAGCACCTGCCCCACTGTATTGGCCGCCGTGCGTCCGTAGTAGAGGGTCACGTGGCTCTGCGTCGGGATAACCATCATCATAGAGGGTGATACCAGATATGGTCCCTCGGCTCCTTCGACATGCCAGTTGGGAAAGTACGAAATCTTCACCCAGTGCGGCTCTCCGATGGCGGTTGTGTCGAAAGAGAGGCTCTCATTCTCCAGTTGCTCATTTGTAACACGACCATCGGTTTCGACCGGAGTAACAGGTGGATCGGCCACCTGATCGGGAGTCACTGATTCATATTGCTCGAGAGCCTCCTCGCCGTTATCCCATACGAGGGGGGTACTGAGAGCAGCTTCATCCCGGTACCACTGCACGGCCAGATCACGCCACTCGCCCTGTTCGACCTCAAGACGCACCGGCTCGTTCTCCATCACCTCAACGTAACCGGTGCAGCCAGAGATGCGGAAGATATTGTAGTCGCCGAAGACAGCCAGCAACTCGGCCCGCGAGTCGGCCATGACGTCACTCGTTACTTCGGAGGAGTGAGTAATCAAGTAGGGAATGTTCATGAGCTGCAGATGGGTTATTCCCAACGAGACATCGATTCCGGTTGGGTAGTCTTTAGACAGCTCCGCTTGGTTGATGAAATGAAATGGAGCCGTGTACGAGGCCTCCATCAGAGTTCCTTCCATGGTGTCTAGATTGGTCCAGTAAGGGATGATCTCGAAAGCCCGTGGAGTGCCGAATTCATCGATCTTATCCCCGTGCTCGACCATTACCCGGCCCGGAGCCAGGGTATCTAGGAGCGTGTTTATCTCGTTGTATTGACTCCAGTTAGACTTGCCTTCATATCCTGAATAGTTCCATCTGATCCAGCCAGCCGCAGTCGTGCTGGTTATAACCAAAACCACACCGATCACCACCGCGGTGACGGGGACGTAAACTCGCCGGGCCGTGATGCCGTGTAAATGGAAGAGGTCGCGCATCATCACCATGAAAGGCCGGACCAACCACGCGGCGCCGTAAGCCGCCCACAGATGAATAGATATATAGAAGAAAGGCAAGATGCGGGCGTTCCACAGACGGCCATCGGGCAACGCCCAGAACAGCACGAGCGTGACTACGGTGATCCAGGCCAGCGGGAGAAGCTTCTTTTCCCTGCGTGCTACGGCATAGGCGATGCCGATAAATCCCAGGGCGGCCGCAGGGATGATCGCCGCGGGTAGAAGACCTTGTTTTCCGAATACATCGTCGAGCTGGCCCCACGCCATATGTGCTGTCCACTCCAGATTGGAGGCAAACGGCAATGACCAGAAAGCGCTGAGACAGAAAGCCACCGCGGCCACCGCGGCTAGGTAGCCCAGTGATCGCCAGCGCATATTGACAAGCAGAAGTCCGGGGACAAGACCAGCACGATCGTCGTCACAATATGTGAGAGCACCAGGGCCATAAGAATCAGACAGTTGAGCACGAAGAGCATGTTGAAGCCCGGCTTTTCCATCCCTCGGTGCACCGTGCCGAGAAATAGAAATACCAGCGCGAAGCTCAGCATGTAGCCAAATTCACCCGCCAGCGTGCTGAGTATGTTTCCCCCATAGATGGAGTAGCTCTCCATGAGCAGAAAGGCCAGAGCAAGGATAGCTGCCATAACCGGGAACGGACGCCGCACCCGCCACAACCGCCCCATGGCATACACGGTCGCCGGCAGCACGAAGACTCCCAGGACCGTGATGATCTTGAATGCGATCTGGTAAGGAATGAACCAGTCGAGAATGGCTATCAGCAGGAAGGGGAACGGAAAGTAGAACGTGAGCATAGGCATGCCCGCATACCAACCCGGCGCCCATCCGGTCAAGCGCAGATTGGGCAAGAGTTCCTGGATCAGATACTGTGCGGGATAGTGATGAGCTCCGGTATCGCCCCCAGCTGTAGTGGTGAGACTGAACAAGAGACTGGGCTTGAAAAAGATGAGGAGGACTGTATAGATAATCAAGAAAGTGAGTAGTGTGGGAATCCAGTCCCAGATACTCCCTTTCCCGACCAGATCCTCTTGCTCCACTCGCTCAGGGTCCAGGACGTCCCTCCCTCCAAAGAATGAACCGCAGCTTCACTAGGCCCCTCATTGTACGCGGTATACGACGCAGTATGGAAGAACGCGGTTTCCTCTTCTCTTCCACCGTGACCGGCAAAGCCTTCACACCGACCCCTGCACGCCGGGCGCGAACAATCAGTTCGGTATCAAAAAGATCCCGGGTCATCACCGTCTTGGGAGCATGGCACTCCACTACCTCGCGCCGTATCACCTTCATACCATGAGTATCGTCCATGCACCTGTCGAACAACACTTTCAAGATGGCAGTGAACCCCCACGATACGACGTGTCTCGCGAAAGAACGGCGATCCTCCGCTCCTTCCATCAACTTGCTACCCACCACGATGCCAGGAGTTACGCCGGCGCTCTTGGTCATTCCAGCTTTTCCGGCGTTATCGAGAACTTCGCCCGCTTTAAGAATGAAGTCCACATTGTGAAAGTCGATGTCAAAGTTGACAACAAGACGACCTCTTCCGCTCAGCATGGCACTCTTCATAGCGGCACCATAGTCGGGCACTGGGATCTTGAGAACCCGAATGCGCTGATTGTCCGCAGCTAGCCCCTCAGCAATCGCCGCGGTGTCGTCGGAACTGCCGTTCTCGGCAAGCAGGAGTTCGTAGTCGACCCCCCGATCCTCGAATTCCCGCACTAGTCCGGCGACTTCTTCAGCAAGACATTCGGCCTCGTTGTGGATGGGGATGACGATGGAGTAACGGGGAATCTCCCCATTCGCTTGTACCGGGTCACCGGCACAAGTCTTGTCTCTAGCGTCAGACATCACGCGTGCCCTTTAGAGCCGTGTGCCGAAAGGCTAGATACCGGCTCCCCAGGAAATTCCACGTCACCGATATCACCGCAGCCGCGAATGCCTTCAACATACGCACCCACCACGTCCCCGACTCAATCCACAACCCCAAGATGGTGAAGACCACCACATTAACGAGAAGAGGCGGTAGATTGACCGCAAAGAAAACTGCGAATTCACGCTTGCCACGCTCCGATCCGCCCGCGCTGAAGGTCCAATATTTGTTCCAGATGAAGCTGTTGCAGATCCCCAAGACATACGAGAT
>CAZOJR010000063.1:0-9193 GCA_964580165.1 uncultured Gaiellales bacterium | reverse complement strand
TCCCCGACGACCTCAATCTCATCTTCCACGAAACTAAACGTCCGGCCGGCCCCCATGGGTCGTGCGGTTGCTCGGAGGTCTTCCAGTGCTCCAATCACATGGCCGTGATCAATGCGATCAACAGTGCTTGCGGCGTGCGGATATTCGCTCTGCCTGCGACTCCCGATAAGATCAAAGCCGCTCTGGAAGCCAAGGAGCGTGGTGAAGATCTGACGCCTCCCAAGTACTTCCTCGGGTCGGACTTCGAGGAAGAGCTGGATATGATCAAAGCCAATCCGCTGTAGCGAGAGGTGGCCCGGCACTGGCTGAGTGGTAGTTTCGCGGGGCGCGGCGAGGCCGGCGAGCAGGATTGCTCGCGGCTCCGCCGCGCCCCGCGGCTTCTTGCCGGACAGAAGACTAGGCATCAGTGAAGCCCGAAGACTCCATTTCTTACACTGAGCGGTGCTTCCGTGGGGAGCCGGCATCCTGCTCGTATGCGTGTCCTTTCCACATGGACATACGCGCGTTTCTGGACAAAGCGAGCAAGGGCAGATGGGTACCGGCCTACAAGATCCTGCGGAACGCCACGATATTTCCCGTAATTGTAAGCGCGCTTTGCGATCAACCCTGCAGGGAGTGCTGCCAGCGCACGCTGCTCGGAGATGAGGCGGTCGCTTTGCGTGATCTCGAGGTTGCCTGCCTCAGATATGCGGACCGGCAAGAGCCCGAGTCTTACGTCATACCGCCCAAGGACAAGCATGTGGTCGTGATAGGCGCGGGTCTCGCGGGGTTGTCCGCCGCTCTCAGCCTTGGCCAGAAGCGATTCCGGGTCACCGTGTTCGAGAAGGAGGACGGCTGGGGTGGCAAGCTCCGGTCGCACCCTCGGTTTGCCGAGTTCGACGTGGACATAAGCCTCCAATTCTCGGCGGTTGACGTGGAGTTCCGGTTCGGACGGGAGATAAAGACACTCGATGAGTTGCCGGATGCCGATGTCATATACGTGGCTACGGGAGCCGGCGGCGATTCCTTCGGTCTTCTCGATGGATGGGATTCCACTCTACAAACGACGTTGGATCCCAGAGTCTTCATGGGCGGCGAGTTGTGCGGGGCCACTCCCATGGAAGCCATTGCCCAAGGTCCCGAGGTATCGAAGACTATCGAGGCGTTTCTCCAGACGGGCAGACCCGCGCGCCCGTCCGGCAACTACGACAAAGCCAAATGCGAGCGTTATGTCACGCACGACGGCGCGGTTTCAGCCCCTCTTGTTAAGGCCTCTGATCCCGACGGCTACACGGAGGATGAGGCGAGAGCGGAGGCCGCGCGTTGCCTTCAATGCGATTGTGACACCTGTATCGCCGCCTGCGAGATGCTCAAGCGATTCCGAAAGGATCCGCGCAGAATCGCAGCGGAGGTGTATGCGGACATGGGAGCCAACCCCCCTCTATCCACCCGTAAGGTTACCAGAGAGGCCTACTCCTGCAACATATGCGGCTACTGTAAGTCCGTCTGTCCCGAGGACGTGGACATGGGCGCAGTGCTCCAATCCTCGCGCGCCGCTCGCATGAGTGCCGGTATTCATCCTGCCGCGCTGCACGACTTCTGGCTGCGCGAGATGGATTTCGCTACGTCGGAAGGCCATTTTGCTTCCTCTCCGAAGGGGAAAGATACATGCGAGTATGCCTTTTATCCGGGCTGCCAGCTTGGTGCCTTCAATCCTGATCACGTGCTCAAATCGTATGACTTTCTGGCCCGCACTCACGATGCCGGCATCATACTCGGGTGTTGTGGCGCCCCGGCCTACTGGGCGGGTGACGAGGTGCGCCTGCGCGAGAACGCCGAAGAGACAAGACGGCAATGGAGCGAGATGGGCAAACCCACCCTGGTCTTTGCCTGCGCGACCTGCGAAAGCCTTTTCGCGCTATTCATGCCCGAGATTGCACGAGTTTCGCTGTATGAGCTACTGGCACTGGCGGACACCAATGAGCTGCTGGGGGACGCCGATGAGCTGCCGGCGGGCGCCGATAAGGGCGCCTCTTCGGCTCTCCCTTTTGACCGTGCGACCGTGTTCGATCCTTGCCAGGCCAGGAATGACGACAAGATGCAGTCTGGGGTCAGGGCGCTTGCGAAGCGGGCGGGGATAACTCTTGAAGAACTGGCCGAACGAAACCGTTGCTGTGGTCACGGCGGACACATACGCATCGCCAATCCCGATCTCTACGAAGAGATAACCCGCAACCGGGCCGAGGCCAGCGGAAAACCCTATATCGTGTACTGTGCCAACTGCAAAGAGGTCTTTGTTTCTAGAAGCAAGGAATGCGCCCATATCCTGGACGTAGTCTTTGGATTGAGTGCGGCCGCGTATTTGCCTGGTCTCGATGAAAGGCGAAAGAACAGCCTAGGGGTGAAGAGGGAGTTGATGAAACAGATCCGAGATGTCGATTTCAGACCGGAGCCTCATCCTTGGGACGACTTGAACCTGGTAATTGAAGATGAGTTGCGGAAGGATCTGGACGCGAAGCTGATTTCCACGTCCGATCTCAAAGAAGCCATCTGGTTGGCCGAGACGTCCAACGATAAGTTGTACGACGAGAGCGACGGCATGTGCGTATGCTCTATGGTCAAGCCTGTCATAACCTACTGGGTGCATTACCGGGAGATCGCTCCCAGGACCTATGAGGTGTTCACCGCCTACTATCACCGTATGCGGTTCGACCGGGAGGAATGACCGTCGTGGACGCCGGGTCGAGAGTGTTGAAATGCTGCAGGTGCGGAGTGGAGTTGGCGCCGAGGAAAGTAGTCCTTTCATACATGGGGCATACGGTGGCTCACGATATCCCCGCCTGCCCCAAGTGCGGGAAGGTGTACGTATCCAAGGAGCTGGCCGAGGGAAGGATGTCTGAGGTTGAACGCTTGCTGGAGGATAAGTAGCGAGGATAAGCAGTGCCCGCGCTCCTTGCGCGTGGCATGTTCGCTCCTGGCGCTTGGCTCATCCGTGCCTAGCACTTGGCGCACAGGTTGCGTGCGGCCAGAAGCACCGGGTCCCAGACTGTTGAGAACGGTGGGGCATAAGCCAGGTCAAGCGAAGCTACGTCGTCTATGGTCATCCGGGCCTGGAGCGCTGTCGCCAGTATGTTGATGCGCATAGCCGCGCCTGTTCCTCCAACTATCTGGGCTCCGAGCAGGCGTCCGCTCCCTGTTTCAGCGATGAGTTTGACGGTGATTGGCTCGGTGGTGGGATAGTAGCGGGCGCGGGTACGGGCATTCGCTTTTGCGACGGCGAAGCTGATATTGCTCTCGACGAGGTCGGTTTCTTGCGCGCCGGTGCGTGATATCTCGACCGAACCGGCCTTCGTAATCGTGGTTCCAAACGTACCGGGGTATGACGTGTCGCCACCGGTTATATTGGTGCCGGCTACGCGACCCTGCTTGCTTGCCACGGCTGCCAGAGATACCCAGTACGGCTGGCCGGTAGCGAGCTGGACGGTCTCCACGCAGTCGCCGGCAGCCCAGATACCTTCGACCGGAGTCCTCATATGATCATTGACCTTGATGGCGCCCTTTACTCCCAGCGGGAGTTGTATCTCGTGAGCAAGATCCGTGTTTGGCTTCATGCCTGCCCCTATCAGAACCAAGTCGGCGGGGAGTGTCCTCACCTCTGTGACGACTGCCGAGACGTGGCCGGATATCTGTTCAAATGCGGTCGCGGCTTCACCCAGGTATAGGTGCACTCCCAACTTCGTTAGGGCCGCCGATACCAGCTCTCCCATGTCCGGATCGAGATTCCGCAAGATTTCGGGCGCCCGTCCCACTATGCTGACATCGATATCCCAGTGGTGGAATGCCTCTGCCAGCTCCAGTCCGATGTATCCGCCTCCCACTATCACCACGCGTTTTGGTTTTTCGTGCTCCAGTAGTTCCCGTAGAGCCTTTGCGTCATCCAGTGATGTCGTGCCGTATATTCCTGGGGTGGCGATGCCGGGAAGTGCGGGCCAAACGGCCTTGGCCCCCGTGGCTATGAGGAGATGATCGTAGGGCTCCTCGTGCTCGTGGCCCGACTGGAGGTCGCGTGCGATGATCCGTCCCTTGTCAGGATCGATGTGCATGACCTCATGGTGAATGCGAACCTCGATATTCTGCTTTTGCCGGAATTCCTCAGGCGTCCTGATGAGGAGCTTGTCGAAGCGGTCGACAACCCCGCCGACGTAGTATGGGATCCCGCAGGCCGCGTATGATACATAGTTGCCCTTCTCGAAAGCCACGATCCGCAGGTCGGTTCTCCCGCGGCGGGCTTGGGAAGCTGCGGTCATGGCGGCGGCATCGCCGCCTACTATTACCAGTTTGTCTGCGCTCATACTGCTCTCCCAACTATGGCGTAGCAAGTTATCTACTACCCTGTGGGGTGAGGTAGCATGCCTGGGTAACAGCACACGTGGAGGTGAAGAGGTGAAAATCAAACGACGTGACGATGTTCCCCCGGTGGAGACCTCGGGCTACGCCGGAGTGGTGAAACAGATTGTAATCGGACCCTCCGACGGCTCCGACGAGATCGTGCTCCGCTACTTCACCGTAGCTGCGGGCGGGACGACTCCCAGGCACAGTCACGATTTTCCCCATCTGGTGAAAGTCGAGGCCGGCCGGGGTCTCGCAGTGGACGCCGGTGGAACTAAGAGCCCAATTACCGGCGGCGACTACATCTTCGTCGGTTCGAACGAAGTCCACAATTTCGAGAACGCCGGCGAAGACGCCTTGGAGTTCATTTGCATAGTGCCGGCACGTGGGGAGTTCCCGGCGCGATCCAGACCTTGACTAGGCCGGAAGGCTGTGAGAAAAAAAGAATTTGAGTTCGAAGAACCAGGATGAGGAGCGGTGATGGACGGCCAAGTGGGGACCATGTCAGACCAGGGTGCATATCGAGTGGAGGTCTGATGCCGGACCCAGATGAGAACCGTGCCCCGGAGGAGCAGGGTGAGAGCGGCGAGCGTCGGGATTTCCTGCGAGAGATCGTACGGCAGGACTTGGAATCGGGCCGCGTAGGCGGTGTAGTAACGCGTTTTCCTCCCGAGCCCAACGGCTACCTGCATATCGGACACGCCAAATCCATCTGCCTCAATTTTGGTATCGCGCGGCAGTTCGGCGGGCAATGCAACCTGCGCATGGACGATACGAACCCGACCAAAGAAGACGTGGAGTATGTCGACTCCATCACGGCCGACGTGAAATGGTTGATTGACGGTTGGGCGGACCACTGCCTGGGCCTCAAGCGGGTCGGTGGGCTGGCGGAGAAGCGCGGCGCGAATGGCTGCGAGGACTACTACATCGCCCCGGCGATGCCGGCGGAAAGTGCGGACGAGGAACTGGAGCCCTTTTACGCCTCCGATTACTTCGAGCCGCTCTATGAGTACGCGATCCGTCTGATAGAAAAGGGCAAGGCCTACGTTTGCGATCACACCCCGGAAGAGGTGGACCAGATGCGCGGCGCGCCCGACCGGCCGGGAGAAGAGAGTATTTACCGGGATCGCTCCGTTGTCGAGAATCTCGACCTTTTCCGGCGCATGAGGGCTGGTGAGTTTCCCGATGGTGCCCGGACGCTTCGCGCGAAGATCGATATGAGTTTGCCCAATGTCTGGTTGCGTGACCCGGTGCTGTATCGCATCCGTCATGCCTCACATCACCATACCGGCGATCGGTGGTGCATCTACCCGATGTACGACTTCGCACACGGGTTGAGCGACTATATCGAAGGGATCACCCACAGCCTGTGCACACTGGAGTTCGAGGTGCACCGGCCCCTTTACGAATGGATACTCGAGGCACTTGATCTGCCTCGAGTCCATCCTCGCCAGCGTGAGTTTGCCCGTCTCAACGTGACCTACACGGTAATGAGCAAGAGGAAGCTCTTGCGGTTGGTGCAGGAGGGTCTGGTACAAGGATGGGACGATCCTCGTATGCCAACTATTTCAGGCATGCGCCGGCGGGGATATCCGGCGGAGGCCATCCGGGACTTCTGCGACCGCATTCGTGTAGCCAAGCGGGAGAATATGGTCCAGCTGGCGCTACTGGAGCACTGCGTTCGTGAGGACCTCAACCGCTGTGTTCCGCGAGTCATGGCCGTCCTGCGGCCGCTCCGGGTCGTGATTGAGAATTACCCAGAGGGACAGATCGAGGAGATCGAGGCTATCAATAATCCCGAGGATGAGACTATGGGCACCCGGCTGGTACCGTTCTCGCGGGTGGTCTATATCGAGCAGGACGACTTTCGCGAGGTTCCTCCGCCGAAGTACTACCGTCTGAGTCCGGGGGTTGAGGTCCGGCTGCGCTACGCCTACATGATCACCTGCACCGGCGTGATCAAGAATCCCGAAACGGGTGAAGTGATCGAAGTGCGGGCTCGGTACGACCCGGCCACACGCGGTGGCAATGCGCCCGACGGACGCAGGGTCAAGTCGACTATCCACTGGGTATCGGCGGACCACGCTGTCGAGGGCGAGGTGCGGTTGTACGACACGCTCTTCGCGCTGGAAAATCCGGACGATGTGCCCGAGGGGCAGGACTTCACCCAAGGTCTCAATCCCAATTCTCTGGAGACACTGAAGGGTTGCAAGCTCGAGCCTTCCTTGGCGGGGGCGGTCCCAGGATCGCGATATCAGTTTGAGAGACTCGGATACTTCTACGCTGATCCGGTGGACTCGTGTCCGGGTGCTCCTGTGTTCAACCGCACAGTCACTTTGAAAGATACCTGGGCCAGGATCGAGAAGAGACAGGGCCAAGGTTAGCGGCGCCGCTGCTGAGCTATGGCAGCGGAAGTGGCTGGGCCGCACCCTGCTGCGGTGCTAAACTTCCACAGGCTCGGTTTGCAGCGAGATGGCTACCGTCTCGGCTCTGCCGCGTCAAGCAAATTGCCCGGTGGTGTAACGGCAGCACGACTGGCTCTGGACCAGTTAGCCGAGGTTCGAATCCTCGCCGGGCAGTTGAATCTCAAGAGGACAGATGTGAGCGATGCAGCCGCCTTCGACTTCGACGCGGTCGTAGAGCGCCGTGGCACGGCCAGCTACAAGTGGGACAGATACCGGGGGAGAGATGTTATCCCCCTTTGGGTGGCCGACATGGATTTCCGGTCACCGCCCGCGGTTGTCAAGGCGCTGCATGAGCGTGTTGCTCACGGGGTGTTCGGCTACACCCATGCCCCCGACGATCTGGAAGCCGCTGTGAGGGCTTCACTTCTGGCCGGGTACGGCTGGAATATTCGGCCGGAGTGGCTTGTCTGGCTTCCTGGGCTGGTATCGGGGCTAAACGTGCTCTGCAGAGCGACCGGTGCCGAGGACGACGAGGTAGTCACCTTCACTCCGGTCTACGCCCCTTTTCTGTCGGCGCCGGTCTTGGCGAAACGTGCTGCTGTCAAGGTGCCTCTGCTCCTGAACTCCGGCCGCTGGGAGATGGATTTCGAGGCTCTCGAGCACTCCTTGACTCCGCGCAGCAGATTGCTGCTGCTGTGCTCGCCTCACAATCCGGTGGGACGGGTATGGGCCGTGGATGAGCTCTCGCGGCTGGCGGACATCGCCCACCGTCACGACCTCATCATCGGTTCCGACGATATCCACGCTGGCTTGGTGCTGGACGAAGGCAAGATCCATACGCCTATAGCCACGCTGGCTGCGGAGACGGCCGCTCGAACAATCACACTGATGGCACCGAGCAAGACATTCAACACACCTGGGCTTGGCTGTTCGTTTGCCGTGATCCCCGATCCGCAGTTGCGCGCCGCCTTTCTCGGGGCGATGGATGGGATCGTCCCGCATGTGAACGTGCTTGGGTACGTGGCGGCTCAGGCGGCATACGAAGGGGGGGAGGAGTGGCGCCGGGCTCTATTGGACTATCTGCGCAAGAACCGTGATCTGGTCGAGCGGGAGGTCTCTTCCTTGCCGGGACTCAGCGTCACCCACGTGGAAGCCACATATCTTGCCTGGATCGACGCGCGCGAAATGAACGTCGCCGACCCGGTGCAGTTCTTTGAAGAGGCGGGGGTGGGCCTCTCGGATGGTGCCGAATTCGATGCCCCCGGCTTTCTGCGGCTCAATTTTGGGTGCAGGAGAGCGCTCCTAGCCGAGGCTCTCGAAAGAATGCGCAAGGTGCTTACGCGCTGAACCAGATTCACCGCGCTGGGCGCCGCCGGAATGCATTCCGGCGGCGCCCAGCGAATCGTCTACCAGTCTGAGAAATTGGTGTTGTACCAGATCTTGTCGGCGCCCTTCTTGGCCCTCTTCTGCCAGCTCTTTGTCTTTGGCTCGGCTTCGATGTGGGCCAGGATCTCATCGCAACGTTGCTTGATGTAGGCTTTCTGTGACTCGTCGAAGGCGGCCACGCCTTCGACGTGGGCCTTTACCCTCCCCAGATTGGTGGTCGCTGTGTACCAGAAGCCCCAGTCGTCACCGAGACGCTTTGCGATATACGAGCGATTGATCTGCTTGGCGTCGTCATCGCCAATGCCGGCGACGGTCATCAGAAACTCGATGTCCTTGAGGTCTTTATCGTTGATTTCCCATATCTGGAGCTTCTGGAGGGCGATGTCGGTCAGTGATATGCAGTAGTCGTTGAACTCAAGTCGATCCTTGAAGTTGACTTCGTGACAGTAGTCGAGCTTATCCAGAAACACGTCGATCATGGGTACGGCGCCGCCGTAATAGATCTGGCGGGTCTTTCCGGTCGTCATGAGGGTGTTGACATCGCACTCATAGCCCAGTTTCTCCATGAGGCTCTTCATCTTCCCGCCGCTCTTACCGTAGGCGACGAAGTCGATGTCGGTGAAATACCGCTCGCCCAGGCGTTCCAGCCGGGCGTACAGGTCCACATGGTCGGGAAAGTAGTAGTGCAGCGCCAGCGGCCCCATGACCCTCAAGGAGAACCCAGCATCCCGGGCCGCATCGACGATCCGTCTCCCTTCACTTAAGAAGACCTGGGGCTTGGGGTAGCGGTCAAGAGGAATATCTTTGGGAAGAATGAACGGCTTTGGCATGATACGGCTCTGCTCCTAACTCTAGCCCGATGTGAATACGTAGTCTTTAACCTTCTTCTTGTCCAGCATGACCACTACTCCTTTGAGGATGCCCTCGGAGTATTCGCTGCCGGGGTTTATCAGCATAGTCCGTCCTGCCTTCTGGGCACCGCGCGATTCATGAATGTGGCCGTGCAATCCGAGGAGAGGCTGGTATTTCTCGAT
>CAZOJR010000062.1:0-9298 GCA_964580165.1 uncultured Gaiellales bacterium | reverse complement strand
CGGCTGGGGCGAACACGTCTCGTCCATGAAAGGTGGATGAAACACGGCCGACAGGCAGCCCCGCCCTACTGCGCACCAGGGACGAATCGAGGGACCAGGCCGAATCCAATCCTCCAAGCGCATCGGCAGCGGTCATCAAAAGTCCGTTGTCGGGCCCGACCAGGGTGTCACCACGCAAGGTGGTGATGGCAAGGGGACGCCGGCCGGTTCCAACTCCAGGATCGACAATAGCCAGATGCACAGCAGGAGGATACAAGGGTGCTATCCGTTCCAAAGTGAGAGCACCCGCGGCGACGTCTCCAACCGGGAGGTCGTGGGAGATGTGGAATACCCGAGCCTGCCGGTGTACACGGGTGACGATCGCCTCACAAACTGCCACGTAACCGCCGGCCCACCCGAAGTCGCTGATGAAAGTGATGATATCAAACCCGCTCATTGGCCCTGCTGTTCCGTCGAAGTGAGACCTGCCGAATGAAAGACATGCTCAGTCATGCCGTCACGCCCGATACGGACCACCAGCCCGATGTGACCACCCTCGCCGGTTTGCCGTACGCTAAGAGGCAGCGATACCTCGAGAACATTCTGCCAAGTGGCCTCGATAGAGCCGGTTCCCGCTGTTTTGGCCTCAAGAGTCCTCGCTTCGCCGAATCCCGCCCCTGAAACCTCTACTGACTGTGTCCATTGTATGCAGCTTACCCTCACTTTGCCTTCTTCTTCCAGGATCATTCGAACGATGGGGTCGTTCTTATGACCTTGACGCGTCAGACGCAGTTCAATCTCCAGTCCTTTGAGACGTTTGGGGGAATCAGGAACAACGAGTAAGCATAGCCGGTCTTTGTGCCATCCGAAGCGGACCTCGCGGATTTTGGTTTCGGCAGCTCTTTGCATGGTCGATAAGAAATCGGGAGCTAGAAGTCCAGCGTCTTGCCACTCGGAGGCGTCTGCTAGCAGCCCGTCGATCGAGGGGGAGATCTCTCCTCGGGGTGGGAAACCGCGAACGGATAGTTCGTAGTCAACGATGGGGAAGAGAAGAATGGTGGGAACAGGTTCGTCCAGGAGGCGGTAGACTTCCTGCAGGCGTTCTCGAAAAGCGAGATCCCACACGTGGTCAAGTTCTGTATGGTGATGGTCGCCGAACCACCAGAACCAGTCGCTTCCTTCAGCGATAAGGATATGACGCCACGCATCGTCCGCGCGAGAAGTGATAGTGCGTTTGGACGGCTCGGAGCAGAGGTCCGGCAAAACCGAGGAAGAAGGAGCCGTGGCTGTTCTGCGACGGGCGGCTGCCACATCACGTGCCCTGTGAAGAAAATCCCAGGCTACGTTGTGCGCCCGGTCTCCCGACCAGGTGCGTAGGTTGCCGCCGATCCACGACCCGGTGTGAAGCCAGCCGAGTGACCGCTTGGGAGGCGCTTCGCGCAGATGCTCGGAGACGGTCACGCATCTCAGTAAAGGATCGGTATTCAGCCCATCGTAAAGGTAATGAAGAAAGTCGCGTCCATCGCCTGGATAGTATTCCCAAGCGTTCTCGCCGTCGAGAGCAATGGTGACGAGAGGGAGCTGTGGCGCTCTGTCCGCAGGGCGTGATGGGGCCGTGGTGTGCGTGGTGCCGGTCTTGGCGGATGTTGGTGACGAGACTAGAACGGATCGTATTTCATGGAGACGATGAAGCAGATCGGCCGCGGCGTCGCGGGAATCCCAACTCTGATAAGCGAATCCGATCAGATCGGACAATACATGGTCACGAAAGATGATCGCCAACTCCCCCGTCTCGCGCTCGAGCCGGTAGGAAGTATACAAAGTCCGGGGGTCAAGCGGGCCCGAAGGAGCGCCGGTTCCCCGACCGTCTCTGTCGAAAGCATCAATCGGCGCAGCCGCGCCTGACAGCGAGCGGGCCAGCACCGCTTCGTCTGAGATGGTCCAGTGGAGACCTGCTCGGGTGAGTAGCGGTATGACATCCTCCCCCACAGCCTGTTCGGAGCACCACATCCCCTGCGGTCGCTTGCCGAAAGCATGTTCGTGTTTTTCCATAGCGCTGCATATCTGCTCGAAAGCGTCTTCGGGGTGCGCAAAACGCTGTGGAGGGACGACGGTATCGGGGGCCGAAATGCGTGCCGAATCGCTGTTGGCCAGCAATGGCAGTATGGGGTGGAAATATGGCGAGGTGGAGATCTCTATCTGGCCCCTGGCGGCTGCATCACGATAAGCAGGGAGGGTCTGCGCCAGAATATCTGCCTGAATATGACCGATGATCCGCTTGTCTTCCTCAGAAAAGCCCTGCCCTTGGGCTACGAGGGAGGCGAGCGGCTCGGTCGCCAGGTTTTGAGGGTCGAACCAGGCAAGGTTGAACCACACCTGCAGATCGCGTAGTTCGTCGGCTGTGAACGCTGTCGCGCACGCTTCCCAACCTTGGGAGGCGTGCGCCTCCCGCTTATGGGCCAACTCAAGGTACCGAGGGTGGGACCACGCGCGCGGGTGATCCGGATGCTCACACATGCGCTCCACTATAAACACGCGCTCTCTTGGGGTTAGGTCGACCGCCGGTTTGAGCGTGTGTTCCCAGTAGGTATCGATGAAATCGCCCGAGGCGTAACACTCGAGCTGTTCGATCAAGCTGGGGACGAGATTGAAGGTCTGGTGGATATTTGGATAACCGGCGAGGATCTCAACCATGTCCAAGTAGTCCTTGAGCGCGTGCATTCGTGCCCACGGCATCTCAAAGACCCCGCTACGCGCCGACCGGTAGTACGGCTGATGCATGTGCCAGACAAAGGCTACGTGAAGTGGTTCAGACGTACGCATCCATCGCTCGGATGAAGTTGGTGTACACGCGTTGCTGCTCGACGAGAATTCTATCGGGGCCGAGATCCCACCACTCATCCGGGGTGAAATAGGCGGACACTTCAGCCTCGGAGCCTGAGCGGCCGGCCCACTGGATGAGGTGTAGGTTGTCGGATTGAAGGAGCCACAGGGCTAGGTCGAGGAGTATGCGGGACTTCGTGAGACGGGCTTTATGAAGTGCGGAGTGCATCAGTCGGAAGATGGCCTGTTGTGATGGGTTCCCCAGGAAGAACTCCATTCCCCCCGAGCCGGCCCAAGTGGTGCCAAACTCCGGCAAGGGTAGGTCGGGTAGGTCGCGCTTGCCGAATTCACCTAGGGCTTCACTGGGCAATAGCGGGCGTATCCCCCGCTTCTTCAATTGTGCGGGCAAAGAGCGCATAAACTCGAATATGCCGGTGTCGAGATTGTGATGTTCGCCGAAGGTCTCAAAATCCCAACCGATGAAAACAAGGTCTCCCCAGGCCTTCCGCAAATGAGACGCGTATGTGTCGGCACGAAGGGGATATCCGGGCCACGTGCGGTTACTAAAGCGATACCCGACGTCATCGGAAAGCTCGTGGTGACGGCAGAACAGAGCGAGATCGCGTCCGCCATGACGATAGAGATGGGTTGGCTCGCGCCACTCCATGACCCAGGGCCTTCCGTCGAGCATCCCTGCGGTGTAACCAGCTTGAAGGAGCGCGTAGTAGACCTCATTGTTCATCACCATCTCGGTGGTATCGGTGACTCGTATCTCCTTGTCGAAGAAATCCTCGGCGTAGGTTTTTCCTCGAAGCATCTCCCTCTGGAAGAGCTTGATGTCTATGGCGAATGCAAAGCTGTGGTACGGCTCGACCCCTACCAGTTCGCAGTTTGGGTGGCTGACCAGTCTGCGGAAAAGTTCAGCAAGCGTGTGATCCCAGCGGCGCAACTGCCAGAGGAAGCTGAGGGAGAACCCGAGACCAAGCTTGAACCCATTGTCCAGCATATCGATGAACATCTCTGTCGCTGGGTAGTAGCACCAGCGTGCCACCTTCTCGAAGTAGCGCCGGTTCATGTGATCGTCGAAGAGATAGGGTGCTATGGCTCCTGGCTTGGTGCCGGGGGGGATAACCTGGGCCGGTAGTTTTATGCGGCGGGGCTGGTGGACAACACAATAAGTGACGAGATTCTCTGCCATGGTTATGCTCTAGTCCTTGGGTTTGCAGGAGCCTTTGGCGTGGCGGATTTTCGAAGGCGAAGGTTGAGCACCGGTTTCACACGGAGCGGGAGGGACATCACTTCTGGTGTGCGCACTGTCCGCAGCCGTGCCTATGGTGTGCACTTCACCCGAGACGTTCGCTTCGTCCAGGGTGTTTACGTTGTCTGTAGCGATCATTCGTGGTTTGATCGTTAAGCGCCGGCTAGTGGCTTCGCCGCCATAAGCAACCGACTCGGAAGTATCGACGGAGAAATCTCGCTCGTCGCCTGTCACGGCCGTAGGGACTGTAGGCGCGCTCACGACGCTCTGTTCCGGTGGGGTCACCAGTTGGCGAAGTGATACATACTCGAGTTTGCCAAGCAGAGTGTCAAGCACAACGTTCTCCCAACTGAAACTGCGCGCAGTTTCTTGGGCGTCCGAGCGCAACCGTTTGACCACATCGGGATGTTTGCGCAGGAAATCAAGAGCGATCCCTATCTCAGCAGGGTCATCGGTGTCTAAGACCACAGAATTCAGGAATGGAACTGCGTAGTCTTCCCCCGTGGATCCCACAAAAGCAATTCCTCCGGCCGCCATGACCTCTAGCCCCACCAGACCGAAAGGTTCATGGCCGGAGTTGGCGAGAACGGCATCAGCGCCGGAATATAGCAAGGAGATGAGTTCGTCGCTCATGAAACTCGTGACGTTGTAGATATCCGCCGGAGGCGTAGCTGCCAGAGTGTCGAGGGCTTCAATGGGATCCGCGGGCAGTGTCACATCGACGACACTCAGACCTTGGGTGCCCGCATTGGCCAGAACTTCCATCCCGTGCGGCTCCACCCCTCCTCGAATGACAGTCGCTATGCGGTGGCCGCGTCTCTTTTCCTCCGCTAGAGCGTCTATGGCCATGTTCCATCGCTTATCGGGGCTGAAACGACCAATCTTGAAGACCAGCTCGCGTTCAGGAAAGGCGGATCGGAGGTGTGCCGCCAGCATTGCGTCGGCCTCCCGGATGCGGTCGCCAGGAATGCCGTTGGGGATGACCAGAGGATTCACTTCCCGGTCCCACATTACATGCTTCATATAGCGGGACACCGTGGTTATTTGTGAGCAGAAGTCCAGTCGTCGCCAGTCGATCCGATCGAAGCCCATGACGTTGTTGGCATTCCAGAGGATGATCGCCTTGTCGCGCAGTCCTTCTGACCATAGGCGGTCGGAGATCTGGCATGTGCAGTACGCCGTATGCCATTCCTCCGCCAAGATTGCGGTGAGTCTGCCTTGACCGGCCGCAGGAGCCACCAGCTGCGAAGCCACAAAGCCGGGCAGCTGCTCGTTCCAGTCGACGAGCTTGGCCTCTTCTCCATGGTATACCCCGGCCGGATAGTGGGCCGACAGCCATTGGGACCAGCGGTGGAGAGTGAGGTTGTCCACGGGCGACTCCTCTGCTGGAAGGGTCGGGTCGCCGACGAAGATGAGATGTGTCCGGAAGCCCTGCCTGGCCAGTTGCAGGGACAGTTCTTTCATACGAACACCCAGTCCTCCCGCCATGGCGTACTGGTCGGGGCCCTCAAACGAGAGAAGGACAAAATCGAGAGTATCCGGCGTCAATCTGGGAAGAGTGACCA
This sequence comes from uncultured Gaiellales bacterium, assembly GCA_964580165.1. Taxonomy (GTDB): domain Bacteria; phylum Actinomycetota; class Thermoleophilia; order RBG-16-64-13; family RBG-16-64-13; genus RBG-16-64-13. Next base: position 3,673 of record CAZOJR010000062.1, on the reverse strand, counting down.
TACTGCCTCCCCAATGGTGTTAGCGGCGCTTTGAATCGCTCCTAGCATACCCTTGTTTCCCCCGAGCGATGCACGTTCGGTGGCGTTGTGTTACTTTGCTTGATTGTATGCCCCTACAAGGATGGAAAGGCAGAAAGGCATGGCGACAAAGTACTTGCTACCGGAAGATCGGATGCCAACGTCGTGGTACAACGTTGCAGCTGATCTTTCCACGCCCCCGCCGCCGCCCCTCCACCCGGGAACTCATCAGCCGGCCGGCCCTGACGACCTGGCTCCCCTGTTCCCGATGGGCCTCATCATGCAGGAGATGTCGACGGAACCCACGATCGAGATCCCCGATGAGGTCCGGGAGATCTATCGGCTGTGGCGTCCCACTCCTCTACTTCGTGCGCGTCGATGGGAAAAGGCTCTTGGCACTCCTGCTAAGATTTTCTATAAGTATGAGGGTGCGAGCCCTGCGGGCTCTCACAAACCCAACACCGCGGTGGCTCAGGCCTGGTATAACAAGCAGGAAGGCATTACCAAGCTCACTACTGAAACCGGCGCTGGCCAGTGGGGCAGCGCGCTCGCTCTGTCGTGCCAGCTCCTAGGCATGGAATGTCTTATCTATATGGTCAAGGTTTCTTATTTCCAGAAGCCCTACCGCCGGAGCATGATCCGGGTGTGGGGCGCGGAAGTCATCCCCAGCCCCTCAGATACTACTGAATGCGGCCGGGCCATCTTGGCTCAAGACCCTGATTCCCCGGGTAGTCTGGGCATGGCCATCAGCGAGGCCGTCGAGGTAGCCGCCAAGAGGGACGACACACATTACTCCCTGGGGTCGGTTCTGAATCACGTCACCCTGCACCAGACGGTTATAGGGCAGGAAGCGATAGCTCAAATGGAGATGGCCGGTGCTTATCCCGATTATGTAGTTGCTTGCGTGGGCGGGGGCTCCAACTTCGCTGGCATCGCCTTCCCCTTTGTGGGTGAGAACATCAAGCACGGCAAGAAGACGCGCTGCATTGGAGTTGAGCCGGCGGCTTGTCCCACGATGACCAAGGGTATATACGCTTTTGATTATGGCGATACGGCCAAGTTCACGCCTATTATGAAGATGGACACGTTGGGCCACGATTTTGTGCCCCCCGGCATCCATGCCGGCGGGTTGCGCTATCACGGTATGGCTCCGATGGTCTCGCATCTGCACCAATTGGGCTTGGTCGAAGCCAGGGCAGTCATGCAGACCGAGGTCTTTGATGCCGGTGTGAGCTTCTCCCGGTCAGAAGGCATTATTCCTGCCCCCGAGAGCAACCATGCCATCGCCGCGGTTAGGCAGCTGGCTGAAGAATGCAAGCAGTCAGGCGACGAGAAAACCATCCTCTTCAACCTGAGCGGACACGGCCATTTCGATATGGCGGCGTACGACAATTACCTGGACGGTAAGCTCGAGGACTATGCATATCCTGAAGAGAAGATCAAAGAGGCGATGAAAAACCTGCCCAAGATCTGAAGACGGCTGTTTCACAAAGAACGGCTGTCCTATATCGGTGGAAAGGGGCGCCGCCCCCCTCTAGAGGGGGGCGGCGCCCGTCTATTTGAGGTCCCTTCGAGTATGATGTCTCCATGAACCGAGAAGACATCGTGGAGAGAGTGAAGGGCGGCGGGCCGGGAATGTGCGGCTGGCCGGCTGGCCGTTTTTGGCTGCTTGGCGGTTCGGTGGCAGTCCTAGTTCTTTTTGTTGTCTTGTGTGGCGCTGGCCTTGTGGCCTGCGACTCTGCCGGCAAGAACGATGCGGACGGAGAGACTACGGCCGACGTTGAAAGTGGAGAGGTTGAGTCCGGTGACATCGAAGCGGGCGTGGGTGAAGACGCGAAGGTAGGCAAGGCGATCATCACTGTGCGAGCTCTCGAGGTGACGTTTCAACCTGCCATGCCCGAACAGAGAGTTAGCGAACAGGCTCCGGCAGCTCCGTCTACCGGCGAGTCTTTTTACCAAGCGTACGTAACAGTGCAAAATACCGGGGTTACCCCTTTGAGGGTTGACCCCGAAGACTTCATCTGTGCCGTGGGCGACACCATCGTGGCAATTGAGCCTACACGCTCGGGCCCGCTTGCTCGCAGTCTTCTCAAGAGCACATCGTTGGATTTGTTACTTACTTTTGAAGCTCCGTCCGGTTATGAACCTGTCCTCATCTACCGTCCTGACTGGTATGACGGCGTGCTTACTGTAAACCCTGTCTCAGAGGGTGCATCCACCAGTTCCACATAACGGAATGGTCGGCTTCGCCCGGATGTCACCCGACGTTCGCGGGCACCCGGTGTGCTGGATCACGGCATAAGGCGGCCGGTTGGCGCTGTCAGCGCCAAGCCACCGCTCTAACGGGCGCTCCGTCGGTTTCTGCGACCGGCAGGGGCAGAAATGCGCAAGTAACCAGCCCAGATCCCAGTCGTTCCAACCCGCAGAGATTCTCGGCCAGCAGTATTCCACGCTCGAGGAAGAGCCGGTGAACTGGGTACGGATCGGTGTCAAGGCTGGGAGCGTCGGTACCGACTAGAGACGGTGAGATAGGAAGAAGCAGGCGTGCGGCGTCGGTGGTGAGGAGCGCGCCGGCGGTCCACAGAAGCACCAGGGCGCCGGAAGGAATGGAGTAGAGACGGAGGCGCTCGGCCAGGAGAGCAGCGTTGATCGTGGCAACCGGGCTGATGCCACCGGTCTGTGCAACCCGGTCGGCCGAGGTGGGCGGGACAGCCGGCCGGCAATCGAGCACCACTCCGGGCCCAACAAGCCGGCCTACAGGGATTTGGTCGAGTGTGGGGCCGTCGGCGAACAGGTGTCGCGGCGCGTCCAGATGGGTACCGGCGTGCGAGCCTAGCGAAAACTGAGTCACCTGGTATCCGTCGGTATCGTGGCGGCGAGCTGAAGTGAACGTCACCGGAGGGTCTCCCGGGTAGCCGGGCATTCCAGGATAGAGCGGCAGACTGAGGTCGACTACATCCACGGAGGCCTGCTCTTCGTGCTTAACGGAAGAGGTCGAGCAAAAACACCAGGTCTTCGGTGGAGGTCAGAGCGTGATGAATACCGGCTGGCAGGTAGTAGAGCGAGCCGGGTCTGCCTTCGTAATCAGTGTCGCCGATCTGGATGGTGCCGGCACCCTGGAGCACGTGGATGGTTGCCGGCATGCCTGCTGAGTGGCCCGAAATGGTCTGGCCGGTCTTCATGCCGAATAAGATGACCTTGACTTTGGGGCAATCGATTAGGGTCTTACTCACAATGCCACGGTCGGCGAATTGCACCAGATCGTTAAGATCACCGGTCCACGGCTGCTCGCATTCCGGTTGAGTCGGTCTGGCCGGTCTTGAATCTTCCACGGTGCCTCCTCCGAGTAGGTACGAGGGTCCAGCACGAGAATTCAGCGCGAATTGAGCGCGGAGGTCAGTACGTGGTGGGGAGGCCTGTCGCCTCCCTGACCCGGTGCATGACCTGTTGGGCTACGGCCCGGGCGCGCTTACCACCTTCCTTGAGAACGTCCATAACATAGTCTGGGTCGGTTGCCAGTTCGTGGCGACGTTCACGGACCGGCGCAAAATGCTCGTCGATCAATTGCAGGAGTCGCTTCTTCACTTCGCCATACCCCATTCCTCCCGCCTTATAACGAGCCTCCCATTCCGCCGTCTCTTCTGGAGAGGCGAGT
>CAZOJR010000061.1:6079-9443 GCA_964580165.1 uncultured Gaiellales bacterium | reverse complement strand
CGGAGTCTCGCTCTGAGGCCCTGGAGGCTCTCACAACGACCCTTCCAGCATAACTTTCTCCGTGCCTCGCACAATCCGCCCCAGCTGTGCAACCTCTTCCCCGGCAGCTGTTAATATTTCGAGGGACCTCTCCTCGTACGACCGCGGGATCACCAGGATGTAGCCCACACCCATGTTGAATACCCGGAACATCTCCACGTCAGAGATGGCACCCAACTGCTGGAGGGCGCGAAACACGGGCAAGACCCTCCAATTGCCTGGATTCAACCGGGCACAGAGTCCTTCGGGAATAACCCGGGATAGATTGCCGGCAATACCTCCGCCGGTGATGTGAGCCATCCCACCTATAGGTACTCCATTTTCCAGCAAGCCCAGCACGCTCCGCACGTAGATGCGAGTGGGCCTGAGCAAGACCTCCCCAACGGTCTCGGAGAAGTCAGGGAAGCGGTCATCGGGCCCGAGACCGCTCTCTTCGAGCACCTTGCGTACCAGGGAAAAACCATTGGAATGCACGCCGCTGGACGTCAATCCGAGAACCACATCACCCTCGGCAATACGCGAGCCATCGACGAGCTTCTTGCGCTCGGCAAGAGCTACACAGAAACCGGCCAGGTCGAACTCACCCGGGTCATACAGCCCGGACATCTCGGCCATTTCGCCCCCGACGAGGGCGCACCCTGCCTGACGGCAGCCCTCGGCCACCCCTGCTACCAACCGGGCCATCTCATCGGGCACCAGCCGGCCAACTGCAATGTAGTCCAGAAACAGGATCGGACGTGCCCCGACGGTAAGCACGTCGTTGACCGACATTGCCACCAGATCGACACCCACAGTGTCGAGCCTACCGGTCTCCTGGGCGAGAAGAATCTTGGTCCCAACTCCGTCGGTGCCGGTTACAAGAACGGGCTCCTCCAAACCGGTCGGAAGCTGGAAGAGACCCGCGAAGCCCCCCAGTGAGCCCAGCACTCCGGGAATGTATGTACTCTCGACGTCTCTCTTGATCAGCCGAACAGCCTCATCTCCGGCCTCGATATCCACCCCCGCTGAGCGGTAAGTGAGACCGGGGGGCGCGGAGCCGCCCGCGTGGTCGGCCGCAGAATCGGCTGTGTGGTCAACCTCGTGGTCGGCCGCGCAAACCACCTGGTCGGTCGAAACCGCGGGATCAGCCGCGGAACCCGCGGGAGTCTCATCTCTGTGGATTTGGTCAGCCACCGGAACCTCGCGTCGTAGTGATCTCGTGAAACACCGTAGCAGAAGGCGTGGTGGATGACCGAGCGGGATATGTGGTAGAAGCACCAGCGGGATACGTCGTGGAAGGCGTGACGGAAGCACCGGTAGGAGGCCCGACTGTGCCGGTCACGGGGATGGTTGTTAAGACGGTGCGTACCGTCTTGCCGGAGGTAACGGTGGTACCGGCAGTAACGATGGTACCAGCGCTACTGGTAGTAACACTGGTCTCCGGCTCGATCTTGGTGTTGTCGTCGTCTCCCCAGCCCAGATGCCACGAGGGGAGTTCAACCGGCGTCAGGAACACGATGATGCAGACCACAGCCACAAGACAACCCCCGGCAATCGCCAGCAACCTGCGGCTACGCTCAATCGCTCCCAGGAGAATCGCCAGGAAAAATCCGCTTAGCAGGAAGAACAAGACTATGCTGACCGAGCTTTTCACATCTTCAGGGTACCAAAACCAGACGCGGGCCGGTACCGGCCGGACGGATGCCCTGCGCGGACCCGCAGAGACATCGGCGGGCGCCATTGTTAACACCACCACTGGATGCATAGGCAGCGATGTGCTCGCTCCCGGAGCGACAGCTACCTTTTCCATCTACGTGGACGACCCGAACAATGAAGCTTCGCGCGCTGTAGTCGCGGTCGAGAGCACGTATTCCTCAAGTATAATAGGGCTGCAGCGACGACGCCGAGCGACACCGACTGTGCGCAACAAAACAGCCCCTCTTTCGAAGGGCTGTCGGGCCGGAGATGCTATCTCCAGCGCTGTTACATGGAGTCTATACCCCTAGGCATGCTACGTCAATTCCGAAAGGGAGTAATGGTCTACCGGGTCATCGCCTATGTTGATGGGTTCAACCTCTACTTCGGTCTCAAGAGCAAGAGATGGAGGCGCTTCTACTGGCTAGATGTACCTGCGCTTTGCCAGTCTCTCCTCCAGCCCCATCATAATCTGGTCGCCGTGAAGTACTTCACGGCTCGTGTTGCCTCTCCTCCCGATAAAGTACGACGTCAGAATGCCTACCTTGAGGCACTTGAGGCAAACGGGGGTTGCTCAATTCACTACGGACAATACCTTGATACACCGCGTAAGTGCCCGTATTGCGGTCGTGTGGACACAGTTCCCAAGGAGAAGATGACTGACCTGCTGATTGGCCTGGAGATGTACGACGACGCGATCTCCAACGCCTACGACACCTGCCTCCTGATCTCTGGGGATAGCGACTTGGTCGCTGCCATTGAGAAGGTGAGAACCGTCTCCCCCGGCAAATGGGTAACGGTGGCTTTCCCTCCCATGCGTCATTCGGCGTCGCTCGATTCGGCCGCGAACGTCGCGTTCACGATCGGTCGAGCTAAGTTCGCCGCCGCACAGCTGCCCGATGAAGTGGCGAAGCCGGATGGGTATCGTCTTAGCCGCCCCCAGCACTGGACATAGATCCTGAGGTGGTCGCGTGGACGCCTGTCGCCGGCGGTGCTAGAGTCTCTGGCGCAAGCATGGTGCCTCTGCAGTTAGACTCCGGGTGGAGTCGAGAGGGAAGCCGGTCTGAAGCCGGCGCGGTCCCGCCACTGTAACCGGCCTTCACGAGATGGATCGTGTAGTTCCGGGAGTCAGATACCTGCTGTAGAGGAGAAGCAGACGCTTTCCGCGGAGAAAGCGCACTCCGCTCCGATGTAATGGGGCGCCCACTCGGTTCGACCAAGGTGTGGTCCGGCCGGGGAGTAGCCAACCTGCTCCCACCATCTTGCGGGCCATACCCATATGATGTGTCGAATCGAAAGGAGTCCGCATGAACGGACACCGCACGCCATGCCGCACAGCAACGGGGCAGCGCTCGCTGCCCTGGAGACGGCGCCCAGTTGTTCCCACTACCCTCCTGCTTGTCACCCTGCTCATCGCGATCTTGCTCGCCGGTTCGCTGGCCTTTGCCGGCTGTGGTTCGGGTGAGGCCGGCGCAGCGAGTTCGGATACCTCTGTCAGCGCGGAACAGACGACCATAACCTCGGCGCCGGTATCTACTACAGCCGCTACAGAGGCTGAACCCGCTGGAGCGACGTTCCCCGTCACCGTGACCGATGACAATGGGGACAGCGTAACCGTTGAGACCGAGCCTACTCGCATCGTATCCACGGC
>CAZOJR010000061.1:1978-6020 GCA_964580165.1 uncultured Gaiellales bacterium | reverse complement strand
AGCACCGAGACACTGTTCGCACTGGGCTTAGCGGACAAAGTGGTGGGCGTCACTTCGCTGTGCGACTATCCGCCGGAAGCAGCCAGCATCGACAAGGTCGGCGACTTCACAGCCAACACTGAGGCCGTCATGGCCCTCAGCCCCGACTTAGTCGTGGGATACTCGGGCAACGAGGAGGCGCTCGCGCCTGTCCAGGCAGCGGGAGCCGCTGTCATCATCTTCAATCCAGCGTCGATTGAGGGTGTATACGCCAATATCACCACGCTTGGTGCCGTCACCGGGACGGAGGCAGAGGCGGATGAACTGGTGGAATCGCTCAAGGCGAAGATCGAAACCGTCCACGATGCCACAGCATCTGTCGACGACAAACCTAGGGTCTTTTATGCCCTTGACAACACCCTCTGGACCTGCGGGCCCGGTTCTTTTGTGGACGAGATGCTCTCTCTGGCAAATTGCGTCAACATCGGCTCGGCCGAGATACCCGCAGGAGTTGACGGTCAAGCCTATTACCAGTTCTCTCCCGAACAACTGGTAGCGGCCGACCCAGACCTCATCCTGCTCCCCAGCTCCTCTGGATATGCATCGGCCGACGAGTTTACCGCCGATTCCCGCTTCGCCGGACTTGCAGCCGTAAAAGAAGGCCATGTTTATCTGTTCGACGACACCACAGTCACTCGCCCCGGGCCACGTATCGGGGAAGGCCTTGAACTCTTGGCCAAAGCCATCCATCCTGGATCTCTATAGCGCCGGAAACGTGCGCCATGAGGCACCGGCTGCTATCCGCAGCCGGTGCCTCATGGCGCCGCGGAATCTCCGCGACCCACACCACCCTCCGTCGAGCTGGGAGCCAACGGAATGGCAATGAGTCATAGCCGCGGAAAAGCCTACCGCATGACAATGACGGTATTGGCGGTGGTACTGACAGCCGTCATCGTGACAGCGATGGTGATCGGCGCAGCAGGAATGTCTATTGGGGAAGCGTTTCGCGCCCTTGCCGGGCTTCTTTACCATGGCGCCGACGCAACCGGAGAGTTTCCCGAATGGGCGCCCCGTCTTCTGCTCAGTCTCCGCCTCCCCCGCATTGTTCTTGCCCTAGTGGTCGGCGCGGCCCTGTCCACCGCCGGCGCCTCGTTCCAGGGCATCTTCCGCAATCCACTGGCAGAGCCGTATCTCTTGGGCGTCTCGGCCGGCGCCGGCTTGGGAGCCACCGTGGCCATCGTCTGGAAACCCCTGACCTCTCTGGGCATATACACCCTACCCCTCCTCGCCTTCGTCGGGGCAACGCTGGCCGCCTTTCTTGTATACCGTGTCGCCACAATTGGAGGCCACACCGGCACCGCCTCCCTCCTCCTTTCTGGAGTGGCGGTCGGCTCCACTCTCACCGCCATCATGTCGTTCCTCATGGTTGCGACCGAGCGTGATCTCCATACTGTCATCGTGTGGCTGATGGGCGGCCTAACAACAGCCACGTGGACTAAGGTCTACATAACCTTGCCGGTCGCAGCGGCGGGGTTCATCTATATGATGTTCATGTCGCGCCGGATGAACCTGCTGCTCATGGGCGAGGAGCGGGCCCGAGAACTGGGTATCGACAGCCGGCGCACCCGGCGCAACCTCATGGTAGTGGCCGCAATCACAACCGCGGCTGCCGTTTCGTTCTCCGGACTCATCGGCTTCATTGGCCTGATGGTGCCGCACATCATGCGACTCGTAGTGGGGCCAGACCACCGCCACCTACTTCCGGCCACGGCTCTCTTCGGTGCGCTTCTCCTCTTGATCGCCGATACCGTCGCGCGCACCGCCATGGCTCCCGCCGAGATTCCGGTCGGAATAATCACGGCGGCCGCTGGTGGCCCCTTCTTCCTATATCTGCTACGCGTGCGAAAGGGGGCATGAAGTGACCCCGGCGGCGTACGACATACAATCCATCGAAGTTGTACTCGGTGGGCAGCATGTCCTCGGACCGCTCGATCTGAAAATCCCGTGCGGTTGCTTCATGGGCGTACTCGGCCCCAACGGCTCCGGCAAGACCACACTGCTCCGCACCCTGAGCGGAGGAGTGACTCCGGCGGCCGGAGATGTTCTGTTGGAGCAGCGCCCCCTACACAAGTATGGAGCCAACTCGCTCGCAAGGCTGGTGGGCGTGGTGCCTCAGCAATTCAGCCTCGATTTCAGTTTTACCGTCGAGGAGATGGTGGCCATGGGACGATATAGCCAGGGCGCGCCGGCCGCCGACGGCGAAGCCGTCGCGGCGGCGCTCGAAGCAACCGGCATGACTCCTCTTGCCGGACGCCTCATTACCAAGCTCTCCGGCGGAGAGCGCCAGCGGGCGCTCATTGCTCAAACCCTCGCTCAGCAAACGCCCATTCTGCTGCTCGACGAACCGCTCAACAACCTGGACCTCAACCATCAGCTTGAGATCATGCAACTCCTGAGCCGGCTTCACGCCGATGGCAGGACTGTCGTGGTGGTCTTGCACGATCTCAATATGGCCGCCCAGTACTGCAATGAGCTGGTTCTTCTCGATCAAGGAAAGTTGGCGGCTCAGGGAGGACCTGCCTGCGTCCTCGACCCTCGAACGATACTCGAAGTGTTCAAGGTCCGAGTGGCCGTTCACCGGCAGGGTCCTCGACCTTACCTCACACCTGTGTGGTCCCAAACTCCTGATAGCCCTCACGCAAACCAGAAGAGGGTGCATGTGATCGCCGGAGGCGGAGCGGCGTCAGGATTGTTGGAAGACCTGGTGATACGCGGATTCGCCCCCACCGTCGGCATCGTAAGCGTGTTCGATACCGATTACTCTGTGGCCCAAAGATACGAGCTGGAGGTGGTCTCCGCTCCCCCTTTCGAGCCTTTTCCTACAGAAGCCATCCAGCAGTTCGAATCACTCGCAGGCGCGGCTGACGTGATCATTGTGGCGCCGGTCTTCTTTGGAAGGGGCAATCTGGCTCCCCTCGAAACTGCTCTTCGCGCTGCCCTCGACGGTAGAAAGGTCATTTTGATAAGAAACCCGCCGGTCCAGGATCGAGATCTCAGCGGTGGCAAAGCCGCTTCTCTGATCCAGGAGTTGCTTGCCGCGGGAGCTATCGAGGTCAGCGAGGCCGGTGAGGTGGCGGAGAGGATTTAGAACGATGTCCTGTGATGCCCCTTTAGCGATGCCTCTTTAGCGCTTAGCGACGTCTCTTCAGGTAAGACACAACACCAGAAAACACTCCCGCCCAGACCACGGTCGTGGTCGCCATGAGACACACCGCCTCCTTGATGTGGCTCCGTGTAAGCGGCTTCCAAGCGTCGCCCAGCGTCGGATAGTCTATAAGACATCCGCTCCTGGCGAGTGGCCCGCCAAGCTGAACCCCCAACGCCCCGGCCATGGCTGCCTCGGCTATGCCGGAATTGGGGCTTGAGTGCTTTCTCCCGTCTCGCAGACACATCCGCACCATATTCACAGGATGCATGCCCAAGAGAGCCGCCGCGGGAAAGCCGGCCATCACGGTCAACCTGGCCGGCAGGAGGTTGGCCAGATCGTCCAAGCGCGCCGAAGCCCAGCCAAAGTGGATGTACCGTTCATTGCGATACCCGAAGGTGGAATCCAGCGTGTTTGTGGCCTTGTATGCAGCCGCCGCCGCGGGACCACCAAGATAGGCATAAAAAAGCGGCGCGGTGACACCGTCCACCGTATTCTCCGCCACGCTCTCGACGGCCGCCCTCACCACTCCGCGCTCGTCAAGAACGTCCACATCTCTGCCCACCATGCGGCCTACAAGTTTCCTGGCCTCAGCCAGATCACCACGTTCTAGGGCTGTATGAACAACGAGGGCGTGATCCGCCAGATCGCGGGCGGCAAAGGTGGTCCACAGGAGAATAATGGCCGCCACGTCTCCAATCCGCGGATGCACTCGCCGTGCGCCGTGAGTCACGGCGGCCGTCGCAACTATGGCCGAGCCGACTACGGTCGCCGCGGCGACCGAACCCGCCAATCTATTGCCCCCCAAGAGACGCCTAACCGGAGACTCGATCCACTGCGCTACCCTTCCCGTAAGCT
>CAZOJR010000061.1:0-1968 GCA_964580165.1 uncultured Gaiellales bacterium | reverse complement strand
ACGCGGATCTCCAATCACCGCATCGAGCAGCAGCGCACATGCTATCTGAGCCGGTCTGGTCATCTGAGCCGGTCTTTCCCCCTGAGACGGTCCGTTCATTTCACTCCTATCGTTCCCGTGCTCTCCGGCCATTTCCCGAACACGGGAGACTCTTGACCGACTATCGTCCGTATCTCTTCGAGAAGACGGTCGTCTTCCTGTCTCGTTCGCACCGCCACGCGGAAATAACTGCTGTCGAGTCCCGCGAAGTCATCACACACCCGGATGGCCAACCCCCGCCGCAGTAGACGCCCGGCCATCTTTCGAGCGTCAATTAGCTTCGTATCCAGCTTCGCCAGGAGATAGTTGGCGCTTCCCGGGAAGACACGTATCCCCGGTAGCGAACCCAGCAGTCCGGCCAGCCGCCCGCGTTCTTCAGCAACGAAGCTCCTGGTCGCAGCGACATACGCCTGGTCGGCCAGAGCGGCAACGCCTACGACTTGGGCCAGAGCGTTCACCGACCAGGGAGGCATCGCCCGTCGCAGCGCCGCCGCCGCAACAGGAGGAGCAACCGCGAATCCCAAGCGTAGCCCGGGTATCGCATAGAGTTTCGTAAACGATCGGGTCACTACAAGGTTGGGAAGGTCTGCGGTGAGCAACCCAGAATCGGAACAGCCGGCACTGTCTGTGACAAATTCGACGAAAGCTTCGTCGACAACGAACCACGATCTCGGGAACTCCCGAACGAGGTGCAGCAGATCATCGCGCGAACACAACCTGCCTGTGGGATTGTTTGGCCTCCCCACAAACACCACCTCGCCGCCGCTGAGACAGGTGGCGAGGACATCGACATCGAGCGCGAAATCCTCGTCGACCTGGAGAAACACGTTCTCGACAGTGAGGCCCGCCCCAGAAGACGCAACCGCGTAGTCGGAGTAGGCGGGCACCGGGATCACCGCTCTTGACACTCCCAACACCCGAGGAAGAGCCGCAATAATCTCGGCCGATCCATTCCCCACGACCACATACTCAGGTGCAGTTCCATACCGTGCGCATATCGCTTCTACCAGATGGTGGCATTCAGGGTCGGGGTAGTGCTTCAAATCACCGAGACTGGCCAGCACGACGTCTCGTAGCCACTCGGGAGGACCAAGCGGATTGATGCTGGCGGAGAAGTCCACAATACTGCCGCGGGGCATCCCGGCCGTCTCGGCCAACTCCCTGAGGTTGCCCCCGTGCGTACTCAACTCCAAGTCCAAAGCGCGCCGACAAGCGCCGGCATGCACTCGACCAGCTCGTTGGTGGCACCAAGCGTGTCGCCGGTATACCCGCCGATCCTTCTATGGCAATAGAGGCTCACGGCCAAGCCGGCAGCCACCGAAGCAGCCGCAATGACCAACCCTTGCAGACCCGCCACCAGCCAGCCCCCGGCGAATAAGGCCACGAGCGCCCAGGCCGGCAGCAACCACCGATGCGCTCCACGCGGCCCGAACACGGTCGCCAGTCCTCCATCCGGATGAGCGTACGAAAACAACGACATGGTCATTACCAGCGCGCATCGCCCGGCCAAGGGCATAAGGAGAACGATCTTCCAGCGGGTGTCCTCGGGAGCGACCGAGGCGAGAAGCACCGTCTTTGTCAGGATCACACACACCACCGCGATAACCCCCATCGCGCCTGTATGGCTATCGCGCATGATGGTCAGGATTTGATCGCGAGGCCGAGAACTCAATATGCCATCGGCCGTGTCGGCCAGTCCATCCATGTGCAGAGCTCTCGAGGCGGCAATCAGCGCGCACACCACGATTGCGCTTCCTGCAAGAGGTGGCAAGATGTGGTCGAGGCCAAAACAGATCCCTGCCGCCACGCCGCCGATCAAGAGCCCCACTATGGGAAAGAAATACACGCTCAGAGACAGCTCCCGCTCACCACCCGCCCAAGATTCCCGGACAGGGACAGGGGTGAGAAAACGAAGCGCCGCAAAGAACG
>CAZOJR010000060.1:7402-9543 GCA_964580165.1 uncultured Gaiellales bacterium | reverse complement strand
ATCTGATCGAGCCCTCCCGCCCGGCGGTCGAGGTTGGTAACCCGGGCCATCTCCAGATCTTCCTGCCTGATATGGGTGAACTGGCCGAGGGTGTCTTGGTGGCCGGCGACTTCTGCGCTGAGGACGCCGATGTGCCGGGCGTCGAGTTCGCCAACCTGTTGAAAGAGACGTATGGTGCGGGCAAGGGTGTCAATGTCCTTTATCTCGATGGTATTGTCGAGGCCATGACTCAGATCGAAGCTCTGCGTCTTGCCTCCTTAGAGGTTGATCCTGCGGAGCTGACCAGCGAGGATGTTCTCAAGAAGGGTTTCTGGCAGATCAGTGACTTTGATACCGGTGGCATCTTTATCTCCCCCTTCACCTACGGCGAAGGTGACGTTCAGGGTCCAGATACGTGCCGTATTCAGCAGGTTCAAGACGGCAAGATCGTCGACGTTGGTGCTTACCCACTGCGCGGCATTCTTCCTTCGGAATAACAGTCAGTTACAATATACTTAGGTTGTCGCGGAGGGGGGTTCCGGACAGGAACCCCCCTCCGTTGTTGAATGCTCGCGTTGTCGGTCTGCAAGGAGGGTCTAAACAGATGGCAGGGACTGAGAAAAAGAGACGGGGTGAGAAGACAGTCGTCAGAGGGCTGTGCTTCATCGGGATACCCGCCGACGCAAACAGCGTGCAGGTGGAGTGCGACGATGGCAAGATCGTCCGCATCCGGCCTCTTCACTATGACTGGAAGTATCCCGATGTTGAACCCTGGAAGATGGAGGCCCGCGGCAAGACGTTCACCCCGTCGATGGAGTCCCTGATTCCGCCATTTACCCTCGGTTATAAAAACCGAGTCTATTCCCCCAACCGGGTTCTTTATCCTCTGAAGAGGGTCGACTGGGATCCGAACGGTGAGAGGAACACGCAGAACCGGGGCAAGAGCAAGTACGAACGTATCTCCTGGGACGAAGCTCTTGACATCGTCGTTAGTGAGATCAACAGGATCAAAGATAAGTACGGCATGGAGGCGATTCTGTCCCAGTCCGACGGCCATGGAGAAACGGCCGTAATCCATGCCTCGCACGGGTGTATGCGCCGGCTGCTACGAATGCTGGGAGGCTATACGCTTCAGACCCGCAACACCGATAGTTGGGAGGGCTGGTACTGGGGTGCGAAGCATGCCTGGGGATGTGAGAGCCTGGGGCAGATGGTGCCGGTCACCAACGTCATGTGGGATATCTCCAAGAATACCGACGGTATTCTGTTTTGGGGATGCGATCCCGAGACCACTCCCTGGGGCTTTAACGGGCAGCTGGCCAGCCGCCTCTCCTACTGGTTCACCGAACTTGGCATCAAGTCCATCTACATCTGCCCCGATCTCAACTACGGCGCCGCCGTGCATGCGGATAAGTGGGTGCCGGTGCTACCTAACACCGATGCTGCACTCTATATAGCTATCGCTCATGTGTGGCTCACCGAGGGTACCTACGATAAGGAATATGTAGATACCCACACGGTCGGGTTCGACAAGTTCCGGGCATATGTCTTAGGAGAAGAAGACGGAGTTCCCAAGGATCCCAAGTGGGCAGCTCCTATCACTGGCGTACCTTCCTACACTATAAGAGCGCTTGCTCGCTACTGGGGCAAGAAGACGGTCTCGGTTGCTATCGGCAACGGCGGACCGGGAATCAGAGGACCGTACTCCACCGAGCCGGCCCGGTTGCAGGTGCTCTTGCTTGCCATGCAGGGAGTGGGCAAGCCGGGCGTGCATCAATTCAAGATGATTGAGTGGGGCCTCTACAACAAGAAGACCAACATCCCGCTGCCTCCGGCGAAATACGTCCCATTGGTCCTCTCGGCGCATCGCGGCTGGTCATACACCGACACGCCGCCGCAGTTCATCCCCAAGGACCTTATTCATGACGCGATTCTTAACGCGCCTGTCAGCTGGTACGGGACCACACTCTCGCGCGACTCGGTCGACCAGCAGTTCATCAAGTACACCTACCCACGCGAGGGGGGCACCGAACTCCACATGGTGTGGACCGACTCTCCTTCGTGGATTACCTGCTGGAACGACACCAACTCGTATATCCGGGCCTACCAGGATCCTCAGATAGAGTTCATCCTGGCGCAGCACCCCTGGATGGAAAACGACT
>CAZOJR010000060.1:0-7375 GCA_964580165.1 uncultured Gaiellales bacterium | reverse complement strand
GCTTGCCGACTTGGTACTCCCGTCGCTCACGGTCCTGGAAGCCGAGGACATAGGCGTGGAGTCGCTGAGTGGCCAGTTCAGCTGCCTCTTCTACGAAGACCAGGCCATAACGCCCCGGGGCGAATCCAAGAGCGACTACGAGATCGTATGCGCCATCGCCGAGCGCTTCGGCCTACTTGAGGAGTATACGGGCGGCAAGAGCGTCCAGGATTGGATCAAGGTCGGCTGGCAGAATTCAGGAGCGGCGGACGAGATCAGCTTCGAGGAACTAAAAGAGAAGGGTTATTACATAATCCCGCAGGATCCTGACTGGCAGAAGGATAAAGCCGGTCTTCTCGGTTTCTACGAAGATCCCGAGAAGTATCCCTTGTCGACTCCGAGCGGAAAGATCGAGTTCTACTCATCCCGCCTGGCTGAGCACTTCCCCGATGATAACGAGCGTCCGCCGATGCCGAGGTGGATCCCGGAAGGGGAATCTCACAAGGAGAGCCGGGACGGTGAACGGGGCAAGGAGTACCCGCTGCTCGTTATCACCAACCATCCTCGCTGGAGGGTGCACTCCCAGCATGACGACATGACCTGGCTCCGCGAGATTCACACCTGCAAAGTGAAAGGGCCCGACGGCTACTACTACGAGCCGCTGTGGATGCACCCCTCCGATGCAAAGTCGCGTGGTATCACCGACGGTGACGTGGTCAAGATCTATAACGAGCGGGGCGCGGTCTTGGCCGGAGCCTGGGTGACCGAGAGAATCAGGCCCGGTGCCATCTATATCGATCACGGCGCTC
The DNA here is from genome assembly GCA_964580165.1 of uncultured Gaiellales bacterium. Lineage (GTDB taxonomy): Bacteria > Actinomycetota > Thermoleophilia > RBG-16-64-13 > RBG-16-64-13 > RBG-16-64-13. The sequence continues at coordinate 6,587 of CAZOJR010000060.1, read as the reverse complement.
GTTGGGATCCCATCGTGCCTGGGGTTCTAGACAGAGGAGGAGCCATCAACACCATCACTCCGCATAACATTACCTCCAAGAATGCTGCCGGGATGGTGTGCAGTGGTTTCTTAGCAGAAGTCGAGCTTGCCAATATCGAGGAACTGCGCAGGACATATCCCGAAGCTTTCAACCGTCCCTATCGCGGCGATGCCGGTCTGCGATTGGAGAGAGTCGTTAGGGGAGGTGAGTGATATGGGCAAAGTCATGGTCATCGATATCACCAAGTGCAATGGTTGCCACAACTGCCAGATCGCCTGCAAAGACGAGCATTGCGGCAACGACTGGTCGCCCATTGCCAAACCTCAGCCCTTGACCGGTCAGTTCTGGACCAAGGTTATCGACCGGGTGCGAGGCCAGGTTCCCAAGGTCAAAGTGGCCTACGAACACAGCATATGCCAGCACTGCGACGACGCTCCCTGCATCAAGGCCTGCTCGGAAAAGGCCATATACAAAAGGGAAGACGGGCTGGTGGTGATCGATCCGGAGATCTGCAAAGGCAACCATAACTGCGTGGAAGCCTGTCCTTACCCGGGCGTGATCTTCTTTAACGAAGACTTAAGGATCGCCCAGAAGTGCACCTTCTGCGCTCATCTCCTGGACAAGGGCTGGACTGAAACCCGCTGCGCGGAAGCCTGCCCCACGGGAGCCTTCACCTTCGGGGAGGAGGATGATCCTGAGATCAAAGAGCTCATCAAGGGTGCCGAGGTCTTAAATCCCGAGCTGGGCACCAAGCCACGGGTCTACTACATCGGTCTACCCAAGACCTTCATTGCCGGCACCATTTACGATCCGGATGCTGATGAGGTTATCGAAGAGGCGCAGGTCACCCTCGGACTTGCCGGCAACGGCGGCAGCGATGTGACTGTCTTGACCGACGAGTTCGGTGACTTCTTGGTGGATGGGCTAGAGCAGGGTGTCTATCACGTCACGGTTGAGAAAGACGGCTATGCCCAGATCGACCTCGGATCCATCGCGGTCGATAAGGACATCAATCTCGGCGATATTGCCATGAAGAGCACAGGGGGCCGGTCGTGAGGGCGATAGTGAACATCATGCCTGGTTTTGCCGCCGACCAAGCGGGCTGGCGCGCCCGCGAGGTCAAGGTGGAAGGGGTGAGTGCCGGTATCGGCGACATTCTAAAAGCGGTTTATTTGAAGAACAGCAAGACGAGCCTCTTCGATCTGATTGCCGACAAAGATGGGCTGAAGCCGGACTTCGCCGTCTTTATCAGCGGACAGCTGGAGCGGGGTGCAATTGACTGGAGCCGGCCGGTCACAGACAGCGAGCAGATACATGTGTGCGACTGGCCTATGAGGGATTCCTAAGCGGTCGTGAGCCCACACGTTTCTCAGCCGCGCCTCGTCCTAACTATCGGACGAGGCGCCGTGCGGGTCGCGATCGTTAGGTTCCGCCATCACTAGGCGGACGTTGCCTGTCAACAGGGCAGGAGGAGGGGGGCCTCCTGCCCTGGGGCGGCGGCGGGTGTTTTCTTGGGGCTGAATTCTGGAAGCCGTGCAGCTACCATCGGCGTACGTGCAGAGGCATACACAGAGTCAGAGTCTCCGCAGAGCATGTCGAACATCAGGAGATGTTTTTCATGAATCTATTACAAGCGATCGGCAACACACCACTGGTCGAGCTTGCCAATCTCAATCCGAATCCCAAGACAAAGATTCTGTGCAAGCTTGAAGGCTGCAATCCGGGGGGATCGGTCAAGGATCGCCCCGCTCTCTATATGATCGTCAAGGCTGAGGAGTGCGGAGAACTTACCAGAGACAAGGTCATTCTCGAACCGACCTCAGGGAACACCGGCATCGCCATTGCGATGATCGGCGCGGCAAAAGGGTACCAGGTGGAGTTGTGTATGCCCGAGTGCGTGAGCGCAGAGCGCCGTCTCATACTGGAGAGCCTTGGGGCCCGTGTATTGATGACACCGGGCAAGGAGAACATTGACGGGGCCATCCGCCAGGCTCATGCTCTTATGCAGGAATCTCCGGACAAGTACTACATGCCCAATCAGTATGATAACGAGAATAACGTCCTTGCCCATTTCGAAACCACAGGGCCGGAGATATACCGGCAGAGCAACGGCGAAGTGGACTACTTGGTGGCCGGCATGGGTACATCGGGCACCTTAATGGGAACCGGGCGCTATCTGAAGTCGGTGAAACCCTCGGTAAGAATCGTCGGTGTGGAGCCGGTGCAGGGCCATACCATCCAAGGACTCAAGAACATGACTGAGTCTATGGTGCCCGGCATTTACGAACCGGGCAGAATGGACCTCAAAGAGATGGTAGGCGATGAGGAGGCTTTTGAGGTCACGAGGCAACTCGCCACCCGGGAGGGCATCTTTGTTGGTATGTCTGGTGGCGCGGCTGCTGCTGTGGCTATCCGTCTTGCCCAAACGATAGATCGCGGGACCATCGTGGTGATTCTTCCCGATCGGGGAGACCGCTACTTGAGCACCATGCAGTTCAGATCGATCTGCGCCAAGTGCCCCCCGTGATCTAAGCGTGTCGAGTCACAGGCGCAAGGCGAGCAGGCGCGCCTGATCTTCAATCCGTTCCAAATCTCGTTTGCCGGGCAGTCCCTTGATGTCACCCATCCTGCCCAGTGTGCTCAATTCTTCCTCTCCGTGGAATTCGGAGAGCACATACCACTCGTCAACGACGGTGAAGCCCAGATGCTCGAAGAACTGCCCGGCATACTTGCCCGCGGGGATGGCTTCACGTATGCCGGTATGCGGTCCTGAGTATGTGCAGAAGATGAGGGCATTCTTGCCCGGTACTTGTGGAGCGCCTGGGACGACCCGGCCTTCCCGCCTGTAACAGGCGAACTTGGCGCGCAGGAATTCATCAACCGGCTTGGGCGGATGCCAGTTATAGGAGGGGAAGCCGAGACAGATCAGGTCGTACTCGAAGAAGTCGATGTCTTTGGCATCCTGGACCCGCAAGACGCTCACGTTGAACCCTCCGGCTTCAAGTCCCCCTTTGATGCTCATGGCAACCTTTTCGGTGTTGCCGGTGTGCGACCAGTAGACGGTGATGGCTCTCTTCATTGGTTTCCTTTCGCTAGGGCTCTTCCGGCTTGGTGAGGTTGCCGGTCTCTGCTGCCGGAGAGAAGCCGCTTCCGCGGTGCCGGCGCCATGTGGCGCCGGCACCGCGGCCGTTATGGAGATCGAACGGTGCTATCTCACAAACGTCGCGTATTCTTCAAAGGGGGCGCGCGTCCGGGGGAAGCGGTTGATCGGGGCTTCCAGATCGGGATACCCCATCGCGATTGCCACGATGAAGCTCTTGTCTTCGGTTTGCGGAATGACCTTCCGGAGCAGGTCGGCATACCGGACGTTCGAACCCGTGATGCATGTTCCCAGTCCGCGGACGTGAGCTGCTAGAGCGATAGACTGTGCCAGCATGCCGGCATCAAAACAGCCGTAAGGAACTCCGATGATCTTGGGCATAGCCAAGACCAGCAGAAGGGGTGCCCCGAAGATCGCAGCTCCCGCGACCATGGGAGGTACGGGAGTGTCCGGCGGTTTGATGCCCAGTTTCTGTTCTTCAGCGGCGATAAAGGACATGCGGGTTTGGAAAAGCTCTTGCTGTCTCGTCTTGAGGAGAGGAGGCATGTCTCGGGTATTGACAAGGTCAGGAGCCTCCGGGACCTCTGATTCGGCATACATCCGGAGTTCGGTCTTGAAGCTTTCGAAAGGCTCACCCGAGAGTATGTAGACGTACGTTGACTGGGTGTTTGTTGCCGAAGGCGCCCATCGCGCTTCCGTCAGGATCTCGCGCACGAGTTCGTCGGGAACCGGCTTGGGCAGATACTTACGAATGGCTCGTCTCTCCATGAGAGCCTCGGCGATAGGGGAACTCATCGATGCCTCCTCTTTGTTCGTTTGTACATCGACCGCGACCGGGTTACGCGACACAAGCTGGCCGCGGTGTTTGACTGACCTTGGGCACCACGTTCATCCTCGCTGTGATCGCCGGCATACTTGCCGGCACCATGCTCATCCGCGCGGACACTATTGGCCGCTACACCTAGAATAACTCGGATGAGCGCTCAAAAACTTGTGATTGAGCGAAGCGGGCGCGCAGTACGATGCGATGATGCGTGAGAGCGATGACGCGCGAGAGCGTCTATCCACAGATTGTGCGCAGGCCATCAGCCAACCGACCGATGCCTTCGGTCACCGTCTCCTTCTCCAGCGCCCCAAATGCCACGCGGATATAACAGCCTTCGGTCATCCCGAAGGTAGTCCCGGGAATCACTGCCACTTTGTGTTCACGTATCAGACGTTCCGCCAGCAGCAGCGGGTCTATGTCTGTGGCCACCTTGAGGAGGCAATAGAAGGCGCCGTCGGCAGCCGGAACGGTGACCAGATCTTCCAGTTCAGACAGCTTGTTCACGACTATATCCCGAACCGAGCCCAACTCGCGGACATATGGCAAACAGTAGCTGCTACCCACCTGCAGTGCCGCGGTGGCGGCGATCTGGGCGGCAATGGTCGGACAGATCAGGACGGTGTCCTGGCTCTTGATCATCGCCGAGGCAAGATGCTCTGGATATGCCATGTATCCAATGCGCCAGCCTGCCATGCCGTACGCTTTCGATAGAGAGAAGAGCGAAATCGTGTGTGCCGCTGCTCCAGGGAGGGAACCTGGCGAAACGTGCCGCGCCGGTCCGTACGTGAAGTACTCATAGGGTTCATCGGAGATGTGGTACAGGCCCCGTTCGGCGCAGAGGCGGTTGAGTTCTCGAATGGAACTCTCGCTCAGTACTGCGCCGCTGGGGTTGTTTGGTGAAATGGTCACAACTGCACGCGTGCGTGGTGTCAGGGCATCGACAATCGCGTCGAGACGGAGTTGGTAGTGGTCATCGGTGGGCACATATACGGCGTGGCAGCCGGCCATCTGCACTGCCATTTCGTGATTGAAGTAGAAGGGGACAGGCAGAATGATTTCATCACCGGGCATGGTTGTGGCGAAGACCGCATGTATGAAGGCCATATTGGCGCCCGCCGTTACCATAATGCGGCTGCCTTCGGCGACATCGATCGCGTTGTCGATCTTGAGCTTTCGGGCGATGGCTGCCCGAAGCGACGGGATACCGGTGCCGTCGTCGTATCCGTGCGTCGAGGGCCGGTCCACTGCCGCGCGCACTGCATCGATGGCCGCGGACGGTGGGGGATAGTGCACGACGCCCTGTCCTAGCGAGATGGTTCCCGGCACTTCCCGGATCAGTCTGCCGATCACCGCGATGATGGCCGGCTGGATGCTGTCCATACGGCCGGTCCGTTCCCGTCCGGGTGGAGTTTTCGCTGCATTCTTGTTCTGTTCGAGCACGCCGTTCGTCCTGTCCTGTTCCTCAGTGTCCACGACGCTCAGCGCCGGACGCCGCTGGTGGTAAATGGGCATCTGTGCCGGTTTCTTCTGCAGCCAGCAAGCCCTTATCGGTTATGCGGAGCCATATATTGCTGAGCAGAGGATCCCACTCCACCATGCCGCAGCCAGTCAGAGCAGCCGCCGACTCCTTGAGCGCAGCGGTATCGAGCCCGAGCTCGTGTTCCAACTCCGCGCCTGAGACCTCGGCATCGGGGTTGCGCCGGTAGGCGGCAGCAAGATAGGTGAGTATGGCATTGCCGGGCTGCTCCGACACTTCTTGTCTTGAGACCTTTCCCCAATGAGCCACGTTTCCGGAGCGATGGCCGCGCGAAATGCGACCGCGCGAAATGCGACCGCGCGCAACGCCGCAGCGAAACGCCCCGTTCTTACCGGCGGCCCTATTCCACGAATCCCTCGATCACGTACGTCCAACCCGCCTTCTTGTCGCGGTGCAACTTGATGTAATTGCGTTTCTCCGCGTCCAAGAGCAGGCTGCTGAAGCTGCGGTAGCCGTAGGCCGACTCGTTGAACGAGGGCCGCTTGCGTTGCATTGTATCCTTGACCATGGAGGCAAAGATGGGATCCTTGTTTTCGCGGATAAGAGCTGCGATGGATTCGAGCAGCAGGTCGAAGACCTCCTTCTTCTCCGGGGGAATGTCTATTGCCTGCGGGCCTGTGGTGGCCGGTGCCGGTTGCTTCTCCAGGTCTTCGTAGAAGATAAACTCATCGCAGTTGCCGGCCAGGAGATCGGAAGTCGACTCCTTCATTCCCAGGCCGATGACGTGTTTGCCATTCTCCTTGAGTTTCGACACCAGGGGGGAGAAATCCGAGTCGCCTGAAACAACGACAAAGGTGTCGATGTGTTCCTTCGACCAGGCCAGGTCCATGGCATCCACGGCCAGGCGGATGTCGGCGGAGTTCTTGCCGGTCATCTGCCGCCGTGGTATCTCGATCAGTTCGATGGCGTTCTCATGCAGCGGCTTGGTGTATTGCTTGTACTCTCCCCAATCGGCGTAGGCTTTTTTGACAATGACCTTGCCCTTCTCCACCAAACGTTCGAGGATCTTGTGGATGTCAAACTCTCCGCGCCGGTGCTTGAAGCCGATGGCGAGGTTCTCGAAGTCGATGAAGACGGCCAGGGTACGTTCGGTCTCGGTCATA
>CAZOJR010000059.1:2171-9777 GCA_964580165.1 uncultured Gaiellales bacterium | reverse complement strand
GTACTGCCTGCCGTGGCCTCTGCGAGCGCCACTCCCGCGTCGTTGCCGCTTACCACAAGCATTGCATAGAGAAGCTGCTCCACCGTTAGTACCTCACCCTGCTGGAGGCGGGATTTTGACCCGGCCGTCGAGACTGCGTTGGCCGAAACCGTCACCTCGGTGTTGAGGTTCATATTCTCCAAGACGACCATGGCGGTCATGATCTTGGTGGTGGAAGCCATGGGCAAGCGCGCGTTCGCGTTGTGAGAAAAGAGGATCTCGCCGGTGTCTTGGTCGATCAGTATCGCGGCCTTCGAGGTGATTGTCGGCGGGGCAGGTTCTCCTGAGGGGAACGACGCCGTGATTGTAAGGTCTGGTATTTGGGAGGATGCCTGCGCCGAGGCGATGGGTCCGGCGATCATGGCGAACCAGCACGCCATGATCGCCGCGAACGCATATATTGCTGCTGCCGGAGAAACCAGGGCCATCAAGCCTTGCACGACTTTGAAGATTTTGAGCTGGCCACCCGGGCGCTCATCTTCCGTCGAGAAAGACTTCATTATCTCCCCTCGCGCGTCCTAATTCTTAGAAGACACTACCAGCCGGCGCTTGGTCGCTGTTACTCAAGCATGGTTACCCGGTTCACGATGACCGGCTCCCGGGGCACATCGCAGTGAGGGCCATGAGTTCCTGTGGCGACAGCTGCGATTGCGTCGACGACCTCCATGCCTTCCACTACTCTGCCAAACACGGCATAGCCCCATCCCGCTGCGTTCTTGGCCTTGTGGTTGAGGAATTCGTTATCGGCGACGTTGATAAAGAACTGGCTGGAGGCACTATGCGGATCAGAAGTACGGGCCATCGCTATGGTGCCACGATCGTTCCTGAGACCGTTGTCGGCCTCGTTTGCGATAGGCTGGTTGGCGGCTTTTTGGATCATGTCCGCAGTGAAGCCCCCGCCCTGGATCATGAAGCCGGGGATAACCCGGTGGAAGATGGTTCCGTCAAAGAACCCCGAGGTTGCATACGCAAGGAAGTTCTCAGTGGTCGTGGGAGCCTTTACCATATCGAATTCCAGAGTGATATCCCCATGCGAGGTGCTGAGGAGCACGCACGGGCTTGTCTGCTCTGCCATGTCACACCTTTCTATCTTCTTACCGCTGTCGCGTTGTGATTGCGAGTATCCCCTGTATGAGATAGCTTGACCACCCTAGTTTTAACAGTTTCTTCACCCCTCATGGGGACTCTGCATGTCTTGCCAGGGTATAAAATGAGCTAAGCCGTAAAACAGAGTAGCGGTATTCGAAGGGGGCAACGATGGGACTCTTCCGTTATCCGTCATCCATGTTGTGGGCCGCTTTTGCGACGCTCTGGATATTTTCGTCGGAGACTCTCGGAGAGATATTCGATTGGCTCACGGGGCTACCGGTTGTGCTCGAAGTCCTACTGTGGATCTTTCTCCTGCCCTGGGTGGGGTCGCTCTACATCTGGCACACTTCGATGGCGCTCTGGCTCAAGATCGTTCTCATCGTTCTCATTGCCATGGTGATAACGGGCAGTGCCTTTGGAAACAAAGCGAAGAAACGGGTCTGCAAGTGAGCGATCAAGAGTCGCCGGGCGCAATGATGCCGGACATCCCCATATTGGATCCAAGCACGCTCTCCGAGCATGCCGCCGAGAATCGGAGGAATTGGAACGCCGACAGTGACACTTATCAAGCCGACCATGGGCTGCAGTTGGCCGTCTCTGGCGGTCTCGCTTGGGGAGTGTGGCAGATTCCCGAAGCCACACTTCAGATCTTTGGGAAGGTCAAGGGGAAAGACATCCTGGAGCTGGGTTGTGGAGCTGCGCAGTGGTCGATTGCGCTGGCCAAGGCCGGTGCCCGGCCGGTGGGGCTCGATCTTTCCGAGCAGCAGCTTGAGCACGCACGGCGCCTCATGAGTGAGGCCGGTGTTGATTTCCCCCTTGTGCACGCGAGCGCCGAGTCGGTACCGTTGCCTGATGAGATCTTCGACATCGTTTTCTGCGACTACGGCGCCATGACGTTCGCCGACCCGTATGCAACAGTTCCGGAGGTGGCTCGGCTTCTACGTCCGGGTGGACTCCTGGCTTTCTGCGGCGCCACCCCGATTATCCAGATGTGCTATCCGGAAGACAGCGATCAACCAGGTGACCGGCTCTTGATGGACTACTTTGGCATGTGGTCTTTGTCCTACGATGGCTATGTGGATTTCATGCTTCCGTACGGCGCTTGGATCCGCCTTTTCCGAGCACACGGATTAGTGATAGAGGACCTCGTGGAACTGCGCCCGGGACCCGAGGCTACGAGCAGCTTCCGCGATGATGCTGAGCGGGAATGGTATCGTCGCTGGCCTGGAGAGCAGATCTGGAAGGTGCGCAAGGAAGGATGACGGCCACCGCGGCCTTTGGGTGGCGGCATGTCTGCGAAGACCGGTGACGGTTTAGGAGGCCAGTCTACCTCGTACCGATCATAGTGCTACCGGAGGGCGCACGTTACACCATCGGTGCTCATGGAGGCGATGCAGCGGTTGCAGTGGTCACAATCGGAGGCGGTGATGTCACCACGTTGCAGCCGGTTGATAAACTCGGGGTCGCGGATGGTGGGTCTCCCGAGTTGCACGAAGGCAAATCCCTCTTCGATAAGCCGTCCCATGTCTGTTATCGAAAGTGCTCCCCCCACATAGCCCACGGGGATGCGCACGGCATCGCGTATTCGCCGGGCGCCATCCAGTAGGAACAACGGTTCAAACGGATACCGTTGGACCATCATCCGGCCAAAGAGAGAAAGTCCAATTTTGTAAAAGAACCCGGTTTGTGCCCGAACCATGTCTGTGACGGGTCTACCGCCTCTCAGCATATAGAGAGGCGTACAAGCCGTGAAGCCGCACGAAGGCACCAGGGCGCTGGCTCCGGCCTGCTCGAAAGCCTGCGCGACTCGGACCGCTTCGTCTAACTCGAGGCCGCCGCGCATTCCGTCGCGTTGGTTCATCTTCACGATGATAGGGAACCCGTCGCCTAGTTCGACCCTCACTCGTCTGACGACATCCTTCGGGAAGCGGATGCGATTTTCCGGAGAGCCGCCGTAGCTATCGTGCCGCCGGTTGGTCCAGGGGGAGATGAACTGGCTGAGCAGATATCCGTGGCCTGCATGAATCTCCACCGCGTCAAAACCTGCCTGGTGGGCGAGGCGCGCTGCTCGGACAAAGTCCTCGGTCTTCGTCTCGATATCCTCCTCGGTCATCTCCCGGCAGTACGAGAGACGGAAGAGGCAAAGCTTGGGCGACGCTCCGAGCGGCCGGTGCCCGATGACGGAAGGGCTGGCAAAGAAGCCGCAGTGGCCGAGTTGAATCGAAACCGCCGCTCCCTGCTCATGAACAGCCCGGACAAACTGCGCCAGACCCGGCAGAACATCGGGCCTCATCGACAGTTCGTGGTTAAAAGCGCGCCCGTCCTCACTGACGGAGCAGTACGACAAGGTGGTCATTCCAACCCCACCAGCCGCGACCTGCCGGTGATGCTCAATCAAACGATCAGTGACCGTGCCGCTCTGGCTCAAGCCTTCGAAGCAGCCTGAGCGAACCGCACGGTTGCGGAGTGTGAGATCCCCGAGAGAGAGGGGGGTAAACAGCGGCTGGTCGTATTTGGGTGCGGTCATTGGTTTACCCGTAATGATACATGTTTCGAATAGCGCAACCACCAGATTCAACTACCGGGCGACCTTCTATCTGGGGTTACGGCTTATGCGCCCGGCGTGCCGTAACGCTTCACGCCAATCTTATGCATGTCCGGTTAAGCTCAGTCGCATCAAGGCACAAAGCGGGAAAGCAGAGACATTTGTTGAGTATGAAGCGTACCAGCAGACAATTCATCGGACTAGTTCTGTCTCTATGTCTGTGCGTTGCCGCTGGCATTCTGGTCGTAGAGGTACGCGGGGTGTCAGCCGGTGCGGTTGAGGCCGGGGTTTCAACAGATACGTCTGTGACGGCATCGGCCGATGACGACCAGGAGTACGCTGAGGGGGTTGTGGACATCGTGTTGGGTCAGACCATAACCATCAACGGTGAGGGCGCCACGGTGGAGGGAAGTACGGTAGAGATCACCGCTGCCGGGGTCTACAACATCAGCGGAACGCTCCAGAATGGCCGGATCGACATTGATACCGAAGGTAAGGTCTACCTAGAATTTGATGGTGCGAATATCACAAGCAACGACGGTCCTGCCCTTTGTGTGGCCGACGCCAAGAAGGTCACTATTACCCTCGTGGAGGGCACTACCAGTTCTCTGGCCGACGCTCCGGGCGACGACGAAAGCGACGCCGCTCTGTTTGCCAACGACACGCTGATAATCAATGGTGGTGGGACTCTCATCGTTACCGGGAACAACAACGAAGGCATCGCCGGCGATGACGACATAATCATCAATGCCGGCACGGTCAAGATCACTGCTGTCGATGACGGGCTAAACGCCCACGATGACATCACCATCAACGGAGGCACTCTCTCCGTGTTTGCCGGTGGCGATGGACTTGACTCCAACGGCACTATTCATGTCAACGGTGGTACGCTCGTCTTGTTCGGAAGCACAGCCGACGGAGATGGTGGGGTGGACGCCGTAGGCGCCTTCGCGGTGACCGGAGGTAGCATAATCGCCGGAGGTGGGACTATGGCTATGCCGTGCGCCGACTCCACCCAGGCCTCGATATATGTTGAGACCGGCTCCATCCACACGGCCGGCACGACCGTCACAGTGCAGCGGGACGGTGAGGAGATCATCACATTCTCACCCGGCGGTGCCTTCGAAAATCTGCTCATCAGCTCGAGCGACTTCTATGCCGGAGTCACATACCAGGTTTGCGTGAGTGATACCAACACGGTCGCCACTGTTGTCGCTGGCATCGTGCCTGCCGGTACCGGCATCGCGGACACCGCAGTGGAGCAGCAATGACCGCTGGGCCGGTTGCCGTGCCACCAGTGGAGCGGGTGGAACAGAAGTTCTTTGTGCCGCCTCAGTGTAGAAACCTGGCGTTCGCTCTGCTTCGCAGGACCTGCCGGGCCGACGGAGAGCACCCGGCAGACCAGGTGAATAGTCTCTACTTCGACACTCCCGGCTTGGAGCAGCACGAACGGTCGCTGGCCGGTGAACACACCAGAGATAAGGTGCGGATCCGCTGGTACGGGGAAGATCACGACCCGCATCGCGCCAACGGTGCTGAGGCTGTATCAGAGTTGGATTCTGAGACGAGTGTTGTTCCGGCTTGGTTGGAGTTGAAGTCGCGCCGAGGGTTCGCTTCGACCAAACAGCGTCTACAACTGGAGGTTCCGGCGGCGGCTCTTGCCAATGCTGCCCTTCGGTACGGCATCGTGCCCGCCGACGTTTTGCAGCGCGCAATGGCCTGTTTCGGCTTTTTCCCGCGGTGTTCGTTCCACCCGGTGGTGGCCATCTCATACAGGCGCTATCGCTTCATCGAGCCGCAGACGGGCTTTCGCATCTCCATAGATTCGCGTATCCGTTCGACCATCGTCATGCCGGGCATCGGGCGTGGAGAGCGGGCGCTAGAGCTACCCGGGGCTGTAGTTGAGGTGAAGGGCCCTACATTTGATGTGCCCCCGGCGTTGCGACAGATCGCAGATTTGGGCTCGTCGTGGACCCGTTACTCCAAATATTCGTCGAGCCTCGAAGGGCACGCAGCCGCCGGGGGCAGCGTGGCGCGCCTGTGGCCCTCCGGGATGTTGTACTGCAATACCTGAGAAGAGAGGTTGCAACAATGTGGGAAGAACTGACATCGACCTGGCAGGGGATGCTGTCCTCGCTTACCTGGACTGAGGCCATCATAGCCCTGGCCTTCTCGGTGGTGTTTTCGCTGGTCGTGTATTTCATGTACCAGCTGTTCTATGGGACGAGGCACATTGGTGCCGGCGTGCATCGCATGTTTCTTTTAGGGGGGCCGGCGATTACCGTGCTGTTCTTGGGGATTCAAACCTCTATTCCCCTCTCGCTGGGCCTCTTGGGTGCTCTTTCATTTGTTCGTTTCCGTACCCGGCGGAGATAGGGTTTCTGCTGCTGTTGATTGCTTCCTCGATTGGAGCCGCAACCGGTAACTTCATGGTAATAGCCCTGTTGTTCGTGGCTGTGTTTCTCGTGCTCGGAATACGCTGGCTTTTGCGTGACAAGACGGCCATGGGTGCGCGAGGCAGCCTCATGATTTCCCTGACTCAAGATGACCTTGGAGAAGTGGAGGCGAAGCTCAAAGGATTTTTGGGGGAACAGCTGAAGGGCCTCTCGCTTCAGTCGATGTCGGTCGTGGACGGCCGGGTCAACCTCCAATATCAGTACAAACAACAGCCGGATCTCGACTGGACGCTTTTCGCCAACGATCTCAATCGCATCGCAGCGCCGGCAACAGTGGAGATCTTCGTGGGCTAGGTTTCAGACGGCCTACGAGTATGTAATCTCAAGGAATCGCAAGAGATGGGACTCTCTATGAAACAAGTATTGGCATCTGTTGTGGCCATCGCCATGATGGTTGGGTTGATAACCGGTGTTGTAGCCTGTGGCTCTGCGGAGGACGCGGCCGCCGGAAACACCGCTGCGAACGAGACTGCCGGTCTGACGGCGGGCAATTCTGAGGCGGGAGACTCCGTGGATGATACCGCGAATGACGTCGCCGAAACTGAGGCCGCTGCCTACGCCGAAGCTCTGGTTGTGGAGTACGACGATGAGGACCTGGATGACAGCTGGGACGCCTCCAATGCGACCTCCATTGCTCTGTCGGGTGGATCGGCGACTATAGAGGGCGAGGGCGTGTCCGAGCAAGACGGCAAGATCACAATATCTGCCGGGGGCACATATATAGTTGAAGGTGCGCTGGACGACGGGCAGATTGTGATCAGCGCCGGAGACGACGAGACGGTCAGGCTTGTATTGAACGGTGCCGACATTGCGTGTTCTACCAGTGCGCCGATCTATGCCACCAGCGCCGGCAGAGTGATCATAATTCTTGCCGAGGGTACGTATAACTCGGTGACCGATGGGCAGTCATACGTTATCGAGGACTCGGATACCGGTGAGCCGGATGCGGCGATATTCAGCAAAGCCGACCTGACTATCAATGGAACGGGTTCTTTGACGGTCGAAGGCAACTACAACCACGGCATCGTGAGCAAGGACGACCTCAAGGTCGTGAGCGGTACCATTGCCGTTACCGCCGTGAACGATGGCATCAGAGGCCGGGATTGTATCGGCATCAAGGATGGAACCATTGCAATCGAGGCCGGAGGTGATGGCCTGCAATCCAACAACGATGAAGATGACGACAAGGGCTTTATCTGCATCTCGGGCGGCGTTCTCAACATAACTGCCGGCACCGACGGTGTCCAGGCTGAGACGACGCTGCTGGTCGATGGCGGCGACATCACCCTATCGACGGGAGGCGGCAGCGCCAACAGCAGCAGTGACCCCACGGGAAATTGGGGCGATTGGGGCCAGGATGGAAAGGGCGCGTGGTCGGACGATGCCACCGACACGGCCGGCGTTCCCGACGACACAACAGGAGCTGCCACCGACGGTTCCACTTCCACCAGCGCCAAGGGGCTGAAGGCAGTCTGCG
>CAZOJR010000059.1:291-2161 GCA_964580165.1 uncultured Gaiellales bacterium | reverse complement strand
TCTTCCGACGACTCTATTCACTCCAACAACTCGATCCGGATAAACGGGGGCACCATAACACTTGCCTCGGGCGACGACGGCATCCATTCAGATGCGACCTTAGAAGTCAACGGAGGCGACCTGACTATCACCGACTCCTATGAAGGCATCGAGAGCGCGGTTATCACTATCAACGATGGAACTCTGCATATTGTCTCCGCCGACGATGGTATCAACGTTGCCGGAGGTGTTGACGCGTCTTCGATCAGTGGCCGGCGGGGACAGGGCGACTTCACGGTCAATGAGAACAATCAGCTGTACGTAAACGGCGGCTACGTTGTGGTCGATGCCACGGGCGACGGGATTGACTGTAACGGGCGGGTGTTCATGACCGACGGAATCGTGTTGATCAACGGTCCCACCGAAAGTATGAACGGGCCGGTGGATTATCTGGGTGAATTTACGATCTCCGGTGGCTTTCTCGTGGCTGTGGGCAGTTCCGGCATGGCACAGGCTCCCAGCGATTCATCCACCCAGTGCGCGCTGATGGTTAATCTCGATGCTGTTCAGCCAGCCGGGACGCTCGTTCATGTTCAGGGCGAAGATGGCACGGATATTCTCACGTTTGCGCCCACCAAGGAGTATCAGTCAGTACTTGTGAGTTCCGCAGATATCCAGGAGGGAGCCACCTACACCATGTACGTGGAGGGAAGTTCCAGTGGTGTCGCGACGGATGGTCTCTACACCGACGGAGCATACGCTCCGGGTTCGGAGTGCGTCACGCTGACGATGTCCGGTACGGTGGTTACCTCAGGCGTCGCGGGTGGCATGACGGGTGGCGGCGCTACTGTGCCAGGCGGTGGCACATCAGACGGCGGCATGCCAAGCGGCGCTTCTCCCGGTGATGCCACGACGCCGGGAGGCGGTACTAGCCCCGGTGGAAATGCGGTGCCGGGAGGTGAAGCACCGTCGAGCGATGGAAGCGGCACACTTCTGTAAAGCATGTCGCCGGATGCGAAGGTACCTAGCGTGGTGTAGACTCACCCAGCGTGCGGAACCACAAAGGGAGATCACGATGGATTCGACACGGCCTTCGGTGGAAGCCTGGCTTGGAGAGATCAAAAGCAGCCCCGACAGTCCTCGCATAGGGATGATGCTGGTGCATAACGGTGTCGTGCGGGGCACCTCGCGCGATGGGTCCCCTGTGCGTGGGATGGATCTGTCTTATGACCGGGAGCGTTTGAACGATGTTATTGCCCAGGCCGGTTCCATGCCGGGCGTGGTTGCGGTTCGTGCATGGATCAACCAAGGCCGGCTGGCCGTGGGTGATGACATCATGTATGCACTGGTGGCTGCCGACATCCGTGAACACGCTTTCGATGGTCTGCGGGAACTGGTAAGGCGGATAAAGTCCGAAGTCGTCACGGAATCGGAGATCCAATAGGCTTGGCGTCGTCGGTCGTGGTAACGACCGGCGACGTACGTGGCTTCGCTCACCCGCACGACATCTTTGCCGAGACGGCCATTACGTTATTGAAGAGGGGCTAGGGCATAATCGAGGTCGGTCATAAGATCGGCCGGGTCTTCCAGTCCTACCGAGAAACGGAACACGCCGTCGCCGGCAAAAGCTCTGTACGACTTTTCCTGGTCGCGTGTGAGGTGGAACGATGAGCGCAGCAGGTCTTCGGTCGACAGATAGCAGAGTAGGCTCCGGTTGTGTCCCAGCGAGACGGCGTAGTGGATGATTTTGAGACGGTCGGAGAGCAGTTGGGCCGCGGCGGGTCCATCTTCAACCTGGAATGTGAGCATTCCAGAGAAGTTGCTCAGTTGACGCACTGCCAAGTCGTGTTGTGGATGCGACGGCAGGCCCGGATAGACAACTTTGGTGATC
>CAZOJR010000059.1:0-281 GCA_964580165.1 uncultured Gaiellales bacterium | reverse complement strand
AGAGCGCGCTTTCCTGATGCGCGGCCATCCGTATGGGTAGGGTAGCCACTCCCCGCAGGATGAGCCATGCATTGAAGGGACTAAGGACTCCGCCCATGTGGATTGCCATGGTGCGGAGCTTTTTCAACTCCTCGCTGCGGCCGAGTACGGCGCCTCCGAGGGCATCGCCGTGGCCGCAGATGTACTTCGTGAGCGAGTGAATTACATAGTCCGCACCCAACTTTATGGGACGTAATCCAATAGGAGTGGCAAAGGTGGAGTCCACCGCTACGGGGACGCCG
>CAZOJR010000058.1:0-9817 GCA_964580165.1 uncultured Gaiellales bacterium | reverse complement strand
ATCCGACCATGCTTTGATTCTTATCGGCAGGGGTCAAAACGACTTGAGGTTGGATATCAGATGTCGGCCCGGCTTGACGACACCTACAAAGAACAGCACCAAGCCGATCTACGCGGCGCGGTCCGACAGGACTCAGAAGGCGCTCTACCCAGTGGGGCGTGATGCACACCGCCACTGGCCATGTCGAGAAGGGAGTCGGGAAGTGGGGGCGGGCTGAGAGTTAGACTTGCTGATACCAACCACACTACGCGCGCCGTCGTTTTCCCCCGCTTCAGAGATTCCCGGGGTAACTGGCTCAACGTCGCGGGGGTGGGTCAAAAGTCTAGAGGGCACCGGGCCACGCTCTGAGCCCAGCGGCGCTTACGCGTGCGCGAGTTTGGGACTTTCGGGGTCGTCGGGTAACTCGGCCCAAGAGAGCCTAATAACGCTGTAATGCGCTGCGGATGCCCGCTGCTACCTAGCCGGGGCGCCCCCCCATCATGATTCTTCAGACGCTCTCCGGGACACCGGTGCCGGGAAGGCAAATTACATCGCGCCGTGACTATCCGATGGGGGGTGTGGTCATGGGCGCCACGGACGAATAGCACCCGCACTGTGGCCTCCTTGCGAGTGGCGTCGCAGCCACATGAGACGCTTATCTGGGCGGTATTTTCGCGAATATGGGCCGACCAAGGGCCACTAATCGGCGGTATTGCCCGGCAATAGAGGGCAGGGATGGCGCCGCCGGGAGGTGGTCCTAGCCCAGTTGTTCCCGCATCAGCCGCTCGGCCAGAGCCTCGGCCTCCCGGTGTTCTCCCAGCTTCTCCAGGGTCTCGGACCGGGCCATAAGAATCCACTGCTCGACGAGAAGCTTCGCCCCGAGGTTCACGTCCAGCGACTCTAGCCCGTCCGGCGGCTTGGGCGGGTCCTTGGCTAGCTGGGCGCCGGCTTGAGCGAGCGCGAGCACGTAGTCCCGCAGGTCGTGTGTCTTACCGGAGCCGGCGTCCAGGAAGTCGACGTAGGTGTCCAGAAGGTTGGCGGTAGTCTCAAGGCTCGCCGTAAGGTTCTCCCGGGTGTCTGGGTAGAGAAGGTCCTCACCGCAGAGGTAGCGCTCGGAGACGACATCGGCCGCTCCAAGGAACGTTAGGATCCGGCTTCGGGTCTCAAGAGCCTGCGGAAGCCAAGCTGCGACGTGCTCCTCATGGAGGGCTATTGCGCTCTTTTCCACCTTTCCCGGCCGCGGCCGCTTGCCTTTCTCAAGATCAATTCCAGCCAAGCGCGTCCGCTCCACGTCACGTTTCTCGTTGATGAGTGCCCGGATCTCCTTAAGGAGAATGATCACCCGAAGGCAGATGGCCTCGTGATCGCCGGCGGCGCGCATCTCCGCTTGCTTGTGTAGGAAGTAGAGGAAGAGGACGTCTCTTTGCACCTGGTAGAACTCATCGCGCAGTAGCTCGTCTCTTTGCCCCTTGTTTCGGGCCCGAACCGCGCCCACCACCTGCGCGGGCATGCGGATAAGAGGGTAGGCCTCGTCAGGCTGATCCAGAAGCCAGCGAGCGTATTTCTCCGTGGACCCGAAGGCGTGGGCCTCCCTCATCCAGAGCATGACGGCCTCGCGGGGGGAAAGTCCCCGGTCTTCCAGCTCTTCGATTCTTCTGGCAATGCTCATGGCAGAAGCTCCTTGGAGCCAGAGTTTTCATCTAGGTCGAGGTCAAAGTCAAAGACGGGATTTCCCGAGCTGTCCCTGCTTCTGACCGTCGCCTCCAGAAGAGCCACGCGTTCCTCCAGCTCTCCCATCTCCAGGCACTTAAGGGCGGTCTGAGAGATGTAGGTAAGGGCTCGGGCTCGGGCCACCGAGTTCTCCAGAGCCAAGACATCTAACGTCGCGATCTCCAACAAACGCTGGATGGCAGCAACACTGCGCAGACCCTCCAGGTCATAGGCTCCCACCAAAGTCTTTTCCTTGCGCCGCCTGAGTCCCCCCAAGCGTCTGGCCTCGGCCGCTTCTTCTTCATGGGCGGGGGAATGAAAAAGGCAATAGTCCTCACCGCGAAGCGCCGAGGCCCCGCAGCGCCTGCCACCCGGCATGACGAACTTACATCCTCGGTTCTTCACCATCATCCACCTCTGCTTATGAAGGGGGCCTACTCTACCATCAGAGCCTCACCTTCTCTGCCTTCTCGCCGGCAAATGCCTCCCATCTCGCGATCACCATGGAACAATAGTGTGGGTCCAGCTCCAGGCCGTACGAGACCCGGCCGGTGCGCTCACAGGCGATGAGCGTGGAGCCGGAACCGAGGAACAAGTCAAAGACGATGTCCCTGGGCTTCGAAGAGTTCTCGATGGCCCTCTCGATCAAGGGGAGGGGCTTCATGGTCGGATGAATGGGAGACTCAGAGGGCCTATCTATCTTCCAGACGTCGGACTGACCCCGGCCACCGGCGAAATGCCTCTTGGCTCCCTCTCGCCACCCATACCAGATGGGTTCGTATCCCCGCTGATAATCGGAGCGGCCTAAGACGAACCGGTCCTTCTCCCAGATGATGGTGTCCGACCAGTGTCCACCGGCTTCTGCGAGCGCTCTTGAGACCGATGCCCACTCCTTGGTGCTCATGCAGACGTAGAGGGCACCCAGCCGCAGCAGAACGTCTCCCACGCCTCCGGTGCCATGGAGTCGTTCTTGATACGGCGTCGGGTTTGACCTTGCTGCTTGCCGCCGTGGTCTCCGAGGGAGACGTTATAGGGCGGATCGGTGAAGCTCATGTGGGCGCGGGTGCTGCCCAGGAGCTTCTCCACGTCCTCTTGCCTGGTTGCATCCCCACACATCACCCGGTGATCTCCCAGCTGAAATACATCGCCTGGTTTCGCTCTCGGGTTCTCATATGCTGAGCGCAAGGCGGCGTCCAGGTCGATGGTCTCCGGTCTTTCCCGCTTCTCCCGAGCTTCAAGACCTTTGAGCATCTGCCGGATGTCCTTCTCCTCGAACCCGGAGAGAGTGAGGTCGAGCTCGGGAGTCTGGGCAAGATCCGAAAGTAGCCGCGCGAGGAGCTCCTCGTCGAAGTCGCCACTGATCTTATTGAGAGCGACGTTGAGAAGCTGAGCTTTCTCCTTGCTGATATCGAGATAGATGACCGGCACCTCTTTCAGTCCCAATCTCCGGGCGGCCAGCAGGCGTTGGTGGCCGCCGATCAGGGTGTTGTCCGCCTTCCTTGCGATGATGGGATCGACGAGACCGAACTCCCGGATACTTCTGGTGAGGGCTTCGAGTTCGGCTTCGGAGATGCGCCGGGGGTTGGCCGGGTCGGGGGCGAGGTAGTCGATCGATACCTGCTCGATCGTAAGGACGGGAGTCGGCTCTTTGGTAGCGGACTTCACCATTGCGTCACCTCCTGGTGAGAGGGGGAAGAACCATCGCTATGTCGTTGACTTCACGGGCGTAAAGAGCGTCAATGGACACGTCAGAAGAACCACGAACAGGGGAGTCGGGATAATGGCTGGGGCGTTCATAGTGAGGATCACCGAATCGGGAGGCGAGATACACGACCTGCGCTATTCCTACATCTGGAGCGCTCATCTGGATGGCACCCTGGTCGGCAGTGGTCACGCCTTCAAACCGGAAGTCGCCATGGCCAAGGCTCAAGAGCTCGTCGATCCAAAGGATGTCGAGCACATGGATGTCGAGTACCGCTGAGTTCCCAAGGAGGTTGCGGTGACCGTAGGAGAGCTGATGGAAGCGCTGCAGGGCCTGGACCCCGACACCGAGGTGCGACTGGCCCAGCAACCGAGCTGGGCCATGGAATGCGAGGTGGGCGAGATCACAACCGTCAAGGTCGGTGGCCCCGAGATGGGCGACAAGGTGACCTATGAAAACGACGATGGCACCGAGTGCGTGGGCATGGTCAAAGAGACCATCACTGACGGGGTACTGGTGGAAGACGAGAGTGGGAACGAGAGGCCAGTGCCCTTCTACCAGGTGATTGGCTATCTGGATGTGAAAGACGTCCTTTACATCGGCGAAGGCACCCAGCTCGCTTATCTTCCCGGCGTCGTCTCGCGCCAGCTCGGCTGGGCCTGAGGGCTGCGTTCCGCAGGGCCTACTTGTGTCGTGTAGGGTTGTCCCTACCCCCCCATAAGGAACTGGGGTAAAAGGAGCTGCAATGTAGGGACCCTACATCAACCCTACACACCCTACACCGCCGGCCTTCTTTGACCGCGCTCACGAGGCCACCGCCAGGCCGAAGTAGGTAACGCCAGCGCCGCTTCTCTTCTTCTCGAATCGCGCCGAAAGACGTTCCCCGAAGATGCGCGAGGAAAGCAGTTCTCGTTCCGGCAGCTTATGTGTCTCGGCCCAGTCCCGGTAACGTTCATAGACGGTTGATGCGCGCACGGAGACACCTGGGCCTTCGAGGCAGCACTCGGCTAAGAACTCGGCTAGTGGATCGCTGTCGGCCTGGTAGTCGGCGACAGCGGATGCGACCTCGGCCGGGGGATTGAGGCCTTCCTTCTGCCATTCCAGGCATCCCTGGATGGCCCAGGAAAGGATGCCGGGCAGTTCGGCAAGGAGCTTCTCCTGGAGGTGAAGGTCGATGTCTGTGGCGCTGAACTCGTGCTTGAAGGGCACCAGCCGCACCCGTCGCCAAAACCCCCGGGAGTCGTCTTTCACCTGCGGGCGGTGGTTAACGGCCAGGAAGATGGCGGCGCGGGGGGTGAAGGTGAAGTACTCGTGATTGAGGAAACGCGCCGTCTGGGCCTCGCCTCCGGTCAGCTGCTTGATACGGGCCTCATCGAGACGCGCCCCCTCGTTGGTCTCGGAAGCGACCACCAAGCGCCTTCCGGCCAGCTGGGCCACGTCGTTGGGGATGGAGCTGCCGCGGGAGTACTCGAAGGTGCTGAAGGGAGCCGCGTATCCGTAGTCGCCGAACAGGGCGAGAAGGACATTGAGGAGCACGCTCTTGCCGTTCGAACCGCGCCCGTAGAAGAGGAAGAAGCATTGCTCGCTGGTGAGCCCGGTGAGCGAATACCCCACGGCCCGCCGCACAAAGGCGATGAGCTCTTGGTTGTCCTCGAAGATCTCCGAGAGGAAGCGCTCAAACCGCGGGGCTACAGCCTTGGGATCGAAGTCGGTTCCCGCAGCGAGCGTGATGGCGTCCTCTGGTCGTCCGGGGCGCAGCCGGCCGGTACGCAGGTCGACCACCCCATTGGCCACTCCCAGAAGCCAGGGCGCCTCGTCCCAACGGTCTCCGGCGCTAGAGAGCGGGTGTTCGGCCTCCGCCAAGGTGAGTATGGCGTCGAGGCGCGCTCGGCTCTCGCTCTTGATAGCGAAGTCGGCCTCCCGCCTGCGTTCCTGCTCGTCCGTGATGTCCACTGCCCGCAGGTAGCGCTCGCGGGCCGTCTGCTTGGCCAGGCGACAGATGTGGCCATCTGAGTCGGAGGCAAAACGATGCCCCCGCCAGATGAGCCAGCGTTGGCGTTGGTGGTCATAGCGGACGCGCTCGCCGTTGAGATGGGCGAAGAGCTCGGCGTTGCCCGAGTCGGTGCGGGGGAAGCTGGGGAGTGGGGTGGGAATGGTGTTGGACTCGTTCCCCGGCGTGGCCATAGCCTGGGCGTTACCAGAGATTGCCCTCGGGTTCTCGGTACCCGCTGTCCAGCCGCTCGCAAATGTGGCCCGAGCCTCCGCCTCCCGCAAGCCGGCAGTGATGGCGGCAGCCACGATTTCCGGTTCCGCCTCGGCTCGCAGGAGCCCCGCGTGCTCGAGTTGACCCAGGGAGTAGGCGGCCCGATTAAGCGTGTCGTTGCGGGTGCTCGGAGGGGCGCTAGCGACCCGACCTCTTTCTCCTCGCAGGGCGGCAGCCAGGTATGGTTGCCTGGATAAACGGCCGGGGGAGGCTTGCGCCGGTGGGCCCGATTGTGATTGCTGCATCTCCGCGATGTCATCCAAGAGCCAAGCGGGGGCGGGACCCGGGTGGGCATCTGAGAGCCAGTGGTAGGTGGTGCCGTTCGCGTGACGGGAGGGGGGAGCCACCACATACCCGCCTTCGCCGCGGACGTCGATCTGAGGGGCGATCTTGCCCGCGGAGTTCTTGACACAGAAGTTCGGGAGGGTGAAGAAGACCTGCCAGCCGCGCCCGGTCTTCTGCCGGCAGGCGTCTGTGGGAATCGTCTTGCTCGCGACGCGCAGCTGTTCGACTGCCTCTTGGCTGTCCATATCTAATGCGAAGATGCCGGAGACAGAGCCGGTGCGGATGCCGATGTTGGCTTCAGGCCAGTGTTCCCACCAGCGCCTGATTTGGTCGATGTCGGTGCTGGCGCCTTTGAGACCGTTTGTAATGTGCGGGTGCTTATCTGGGCTGTCACACTCGGTCTTGCCGCAGGTGCAACGTCCGGTGGCGTCGACGCTGTGCAGGGGAAACACCGCCCAGCCGCGGGCGGCGTAATCGAGGGCGGTGTCGAGGAGAGGGCTCCCGGCGCGGAGGGTATTCGTGCCGCCGCTCATGGCTTGGCCTTCTTCTGGCGGCCTGAGGGCAGGTCAATGATCCTGCGGTAGATGCGGGCGGTGTAGTCCCAGCATGCACGGTCTCCAATGAAAGGGAACCGACGAGAGATTGTGTTGGCATGGGCTGCGGAGCTTGTGGACTTGGTGATGATTCGCTTGGCGGTCCGGGCGAGGGGGACGGGATTGATCGGGTCGGTGGTGACGTGGATGTCGGCCTGACCATCCCGGACGCCGATCGCCTCGGACAGCCCGTTGGGGTTGTTGAAATAGCCGGAAGGGGTGTGGCTCCACTCATTATGTTGGGGGATGCGCACTCTCCGGATTTCCCGCGTTTTCTAAGTCATCCGAAGAAAACGCTCAGAATCGGCCAACGTGGAAGGACGTGCCGGGCGGCGCGTCTCCTTAGGGGCGCTCACAGCTCATCTTCCTCATTCGCCCCGAGCAGCTTCAGCAATTTCGGGACCGGCACCACCCAACGCGCCCCCAGGCGCAGGGCGGGAATCTCACCACAGCGAACCGCCTTGCGGGCCGAGCCCAGGCTGATACCGAGAAGACCGGCGGTCTCCTCCACGCTCAATGTGGCTCGTCCCTGTGCTCTCAGCTCTAGGAGACCGTGCATCTTGTTACTCACATGCATCCTGCTATGTTCAGTTCCAAGGCTAGCAGGCGGAGCGCATTCAGTCAACAGTGCTGTTCTGCGAATCAGCAAAACCGTTGACAGATAGGCGCGACTGGGGTAAGGTTGGTAGCATGAGCGCCCGAGAAGAAGAGCACTTCCGTCTCACCCCCAACCAGGTGGTGGCCCACAACCTGCGCCTGGCCCGCCAGTTGCGCGGCTGGACGCAGGAGGAGGCGGCCGAGCATCTGGAGCCCCATCTGGGGGTGCGCTGGTCCGCGGCCAGCTACTCGGCGGCGGAGCGCAGCGTGGAGCGCCCGGAGCGCATCCGCAACTTCACCGCCGATGAACTCGTCGCCTTCTCGCTCGCGTTCAAGCTGCCGGTTACCTGGTTCCTCCTTCCCCCGGAGAAGGATCCGGCCGGCCGTATCCCGGTGGTCGCTACCCCCGGCGCTCCGGAAGGCGTGGGCCATCTTCCCGGAGTCCTTATCGAACTGGTGTTCGGTAACCCGGAGAGCCAAGCTTTCACCGAGAAGCGCCTGGAGGAACTCCTTGCCGACCTCGGGCTGGAAGCCCGGGGTCGCTACATGCGCCTCATCGATGAGGTCTCCGGCCTAGCCGCTCGCGCCTCGCTCCGGCACGCGCTCGGCAGCGACCTGCGCCAGGATGCGGAGGCGCTTAAGCGGGTGGCCGCTTTGATCGAGGCGGCGGAAGAGGCCACTGAGGAGCGACTGGAGACGGCGCTAGAGATGATGGTCGCCGACTACTACTCAGACGCGCCGTGCCAGACCGAGGCCACTCCAGAGGCGGGTTCCGATGCGGGGCCACGTTAGAAAGCGCGCCACCTGGGAGTACATAGCCGAACTCGGCGACCAACCCGTCCAACGTTGTTCCTCGTGTCGCAAGAAGTTCTGGGTGAAGCGCGACCGCCTTCCCTCCTGCCCCCTCTGTCACGGCCCTCTCACTGACAGCGTCGAGCGCCGCCAAGAGCTGAAGGCTGGGTTCAAGACCAAGCGGGAAGCCGAAGACGCTCTCGGCAAAGTGAACGTGGCCGTGTGTACCGGCACCTACATAGAGCCCTCCAAGATACTGGTCCGGGACTACCTCAAAGACGAATGGCTCCCGGCCGTCAAGGCTACGGTGCGGGCCACCACCTACCTCTCCTATGAGGGCCACGTCGAGATCCACATCATCCCGGAGCTCGGGCGCTTCCCCCTGCAGAAGCTGACCGGTGCCCACATCAACGCCTTCTACTTGAAGCTGCTCCGCGAGAAGAAGAGACTCGGCGACGAAGAAGTGCCCAAGTACGCGCCGGCCACCGTGCGCCGAATCCACGCCACCCTTCACCGGGCCCTGCGGGACGCTGTGCGCTGGAACCGGCTGCAGCGCAGCCCGGCTGACGCCGCCGATCCGCCTCGGCTCTCCTCGGTCGACGTGGAGATGAAGACCTGGACCGCCGGCCAGCTGCGCTCGTTTCTCAAAGCTGAGCGAGAGGGCCGGCTCTACCCGCTCTGGTTGCTTCTGGCCACCACTGGGATGCGTAGGGGAGAGGTGCTGGGGCTCAGGTGGGACGACGTCGACTTCAAGGCCCGTCGCGTCGCGGTGAGAAGGACCCGGGTGGTGGCCGGGTATGAATGTCAGGTGTCCGAGCCCAAAACCCGGCGGGGGCGGCGCCTCATCACTCTTGATCCGGCCACCGCCGCGACGCTCCGCAACCTGCGCACCCGCAAGAAGAAGGAACGCCTGGCCTGGGGCTCGGCCTGGAAGGACACCGGCTACGTCTTCACCCTGGAGAATGGAGAGCCGATCCACCCGGAGCGGGTCAGCAAGCTCTTCGCTCAGGCAGCGGAGAAGGCCAAGCTTCCTAGCATCCGCCTGCACGACCTACGGCATACCTACGCCACCCTGGCGCTCTCGGCTGGGATTCACCCGAAGGTGGTGAGTGAGCGGCTGGGACACGCGAACATCGGCATCACGCTCGACACATACAGTCACGCGGTACCGGCGCTTTCTGAAGAGGCGGCTGCCCGGGTAGCGGCGCTCGTCTTGCCAGACTGAATCAAGAGCCTCGTGCCGGCACCGATCGGCACAGGTGATGCGGTTTACATAATGGGTAGAAATGCAGTATAATGTAAACCGACCCCGAGACGACCCTGGAGGAGGCATAGGTGGACACCATTGGCGAGCGCCTGCTCGTAGCCCGCAAGGCTGCTCGTCTGAGTCTGCGGGAACTGGCAGAGAGGGCGGGAGTGAGTCACACCGCGATCAATAAGTACGAACGGGGCCTGGACATCCCCAGTTCGGGTGTTCTTCTTGCGCTCGCCGACGCTCTCGACAGGCACGTTGACTTCTTTCTAAAGTCCCGAGAGCTGGAGCTCACTTGTGTTGAGTTCCGCAAGAGGGCGCGGATGGGTGAGAAGGACAAGAAGGCCGTGCTTGCCGCCGTAGTGGAGGGGTGTGAGAGGTACCTCGAGATAGAGGAGTTCTTCCCCGATGACATGCCGGCTTTCCCAGCACCCAGGAGCGCCTCGCAGCTCTCTGAAGTCGAGAGGATCGCGCAGGAGGTGAGGGCAGAGTGGAGTCTTGGGCTCGATCCCATAGAGAGCGTGGTGGACGTGCTTGAAGACAACGGGGTCTTCGTGATGCAGATTGGTGGCCCCACCTCTTTCGATGCGTTCACTTGCCGCGTCAATGATGCGATTCCGGTCGTCGCGGTTAAGCATGGAATC
>CAZOJR010000057.1:0-9888 GCA_964580165.1 uncultured Gaiellales bacterium | reverse complement strand
TGATCTTTTTCGCCGGGGTGTCATCTCCACACGTTTCCGGCAACGGGCCGCCGAGCTAGCCGACATTATCGAGGTGGTGAATGGCCGTTCTCTGAGCCCCAGGGCGAGCATCAAGGCGTTGGCTTTGGCGAGGCGATTCGATAAGCCGGGGGGGGCGGGTAGCGATGCTCACCTCAAGAATGAAGTAGGGCTCGTGGGTGTTTTGGTCGATGCTTATCCCTCTCGAGACACGTTAGTCTCGCTGGTGCGCTCGGGGCGTGTGCAGAATGGTCTCAGCGCGCGGTATTACACGCTCAACTGGGGAATGCAGGGTCTGGCTCCGGTGACCCGGATGCGCCGCCGCGTTCTGGGTCACCTGTAGAGGAGGCTGAGACACGTGGATGGTGACCGGCCGGCGGAGGTGCGGGCTTCGTTATGGCGCGTGTGGCGTGGCGGTCCGAGCGTTCACTGTTTCTTGTGCGCGCATCACTGCCGGATCGCTCCTGGACAACGGGGCCGTTGCGGGGTGCGGGAGAACCAGGAGGGGGTTCTCTACACTCTAGTATATGGGCGTCCGGTCTCGTTGGCGGTGGATCCCATCGAGAAGAAGCCGTTGTTTCATTTCTTGCCGGGGACGATGAGCCTGTCCTTGGCCACCGTGGGCTGTAATTTCGCCTGTTCCTTTTGTCAGAACGCCGACATCAGCCAGATGCCTCGCGATAATCGGGGTAGGATCATTGGCAAGTCTGTCTCGCCTGGACAGGTGGTGGAGACCGCCCTGGAGTCGCGGTGTCTCACTATCTCCTATACCTACACCGAACCCACCGTCTTCTACGAATACGCGCGGGATTGCGCCCGGCTGGCCACAGCGGCGGGTTTGAAGAACGTGTTTGTCACCAACGGATACATGACAGCCGAGACGCTCCAAGACATTGGCGGGAATCTGCACGCCGCCAATGTCGATCTGAAGTCGTTCTCTGATGCCTTCTACCGTGCCTATGTGGGTGCCCGGCTCAAGCCGGTTCTTGACTCGATACGGCGAATGTGGAACATGGGGATATGGGTAGAAGTTACGACACTATTGATCCCGGGCCGCAACGATGCTGACGGCGAGTTGCGCGCCCTCGCGCACTTCTTGGCGTCAATCTCAAGCGATATTCCTTGGCATGTGTCCCGTTTCTATCCGGCCTATCGTATGCTCGATGTGGAGCCGACTCCCATGGCATTGGTGGAGCGGGCTGTTCGTATCGGGCGGGAGGAAGGTCTGAATTATGTCTACGGGGGTAATATCCCCGGCCATCCGTCCGAATCAACCATATGTCCCGGGTGCGGAATGACGGTGATCGAGCGCAAAGGTTTTTCGATGAGCAAGAACAGCGTCAGGGACGGACGGTGTCCCAATTGTGGCCGGGAGATCGCGGTTCATCAGAAAGAGGTGCTGCTATGACACTGATAGGCTGCTTTGTGACTCCGCATCCACCCATAATAGTGCCCGAAGTGGGAGGCTCGGAACTCGGGCAGGTGGATACCACCGTCCAGGCTATGCGTGCTCTCCAACACAAGACGGTGGCTCTCGATCCGGAGACGATCGTGCTCTTGTCTCCACATGCTCCCCTGGCCGTGCATCAGATGGGGGTGTCGCTTGCATCGTCCTACAGGGGATCGCTGGCGTATTTCCGGGCTCCACGCGTGACTCTCAAGGCGTCCGGCGATTCCGATGTGGCCGAGGCTGTCATGGAGAGAGCAACAGCGAGGAATGTCCCGGTGACCATCACCGCTTCGCACGGGGAGTCGGTGGAACTCGACCACGGTTCGATGGTGCCGCTCGTCTATATTATGGGCGGGCTTGCGCAGCCGTGCAGGCTGGTCTTGCTGTCCTTCTCGCAACTGAGTTACCAGGATCATGTACGTTTTGGTGAGGCCATCGGCGAAGCGATTCTGGGTGGCTCGCGGCGGGTTCTCTACGTGGCAAGTAGCGATCTCAGTCACAGATTGATACCAGGAGCGCCGGCCGGTTACGATCCGCGTGGTGCCGAGTTTGATAAGCAGGTCTCCGAGCTATTTGGTGCGGGGGATTGGGGTGGTTTGCTATCAATCAAGCCCGATCTCATAGAGGCCGCCGGGGAGTGCGGATTCCGTTCTCTGGCGGTGCTTTCTGGTGTCGTGGCTGCCGCAGGAGCCGCAGGTCTTGATACACACAATCGAGTTTTGTCGTATGAGGGGCCTTTCGGCGTTGGGTACATGGTAGGCCATGTGGAGATAGGAGAGGTCTCGCGGGCGTCGGAGGAAGATCGGTAAGCGTGGTGGTGAAGGAGGCAACTGGGTGAGCGCAAACACGAAGGAACCGCAAGATCCTCTGGTTGAACTGGCCGGTCGCGCGATTGACGCCTACGTGCGCGAAGGGGCGACGATCGAGCCTGTGCGTATTCCCGGGCTCGAACCACGGCGGGCGGGAGTGTTTGTCTCGCTGCATCTTCCTGACGGTTCACTGCGCGGGTGCATTGGGACGACCGAGGGTTACCGGGGGAGCATTGAGGAGGAGATCGTGGCCAATGCCATTAGCGCGGCCACGCGGGATCCTCGCTTCTTTCCCATCAAAGAAGCCGAACTCGCCGGTCTGGATATATCCGTAGACGTGCTCGGGACGCCCGAGGAAGTTGCCGGCCCAGAAGCTCTCGATCCCAAGGAGTACGGCGTCATCGTGCGAACCCCCGATGGCCGGCAGGCGCTGCTGCTTCCGGACTTAGAGGGTGTGGATACCGTCGAGCAGCAATTGAGCATCGTATGCCGTAAGGGCGGGATCGATCCCCAGCGAGACCGCTATCGGATCTTTCGTTTCCGGGTTGAACGGCATCACTAGACAGTCCGGATGTGTGGAGGCGGCAAGATTGTTACATTCGCGCGTTGGATGGGGCACTGTTGTCCGTATGCGCCGCGAACTTCAGGTTTCCGTGAGTACCTTCTTGCGGTATCATGAATACCATCTATGCTCATCGTAACAAACGGGGGAGTTCCCGTGCAGAGCAGTAGTTCGAGTGTCGCGGTTGCCGGTCCGCGTCCCCGTCGCCGCAGGCGGCGGCGCATCACCGGGCGTATCGTGTGGGGCAGTCTGCTGCGAGTGTTGCAGCGCATGACTCATTACAAACATGGCGATCACCTGGAGTTCAAGCTGAACTTTTCCGTCCGCGATCTTGCCACCGAAAAGGGCAGAGCGGTGAGGGAGCAGGTCGAGGCTCTGGTGCAGGCCGTCCAGAAGGCAGGATCGTACCAAGCGAGGGACGAGGCTGCCCGAGCGGTGCACGCGGTAATGGATGCGCTCAAAGACTGTGTGCCTGCCGATGTGCTTACAAAGCTGGGAGAATCGTCACCGGTTCGCGAGGCTGCACGTCTCGGCCGGGTTGCCTCCCAGCGTCTGCAAAAGGATGCCAGCAAGGTCGATGATGTCGCGGCAGGTGATGGCGATGGTGCTGCAGCCGGCCTGGCCGACGATCAGAATGGACTTGACCGGCAAGTCTGACCGTTCAACGGCTACCGGTTTAACCTTTGATTACCCCGAGTGGGCGTAACCGGGCCACTCGGGGCGATATGTGGGCGCCATCCATTACGGCGGCTACATTTTCGACATCCTTGTAGGCCTCGGGCATCTCTTCGGCCAAGGTCTTGCGGCTCTGCGACCGTACGAAGATTCCAGCGGACTCGAGTTCGCGGTCGATGTCCCTGCCTTGCGCTCGTTTCATGGCCTGCGAGCGGCTCATAACCCGACCGGCTCCGTGGCAGGTGGAGCCAAAAGTCTGATTCATAGCCTCTTCCGTCCCCCTGCAAACGAATGAAGCGGTGCCCATATCTCCGGGAATCAACACCGGCTGGCCAACGGAGCGGTAGTCGGCCGGTACCTCTGGACGGCCGGGACCGAAAGCGCGGGTAGCTCCTTTACGGTGGACGCACGTATCTACCGGAGAGCCGTCGACCAGGTGGGTCTCGATCTTCGCGATGTTGTGGGCAACGTCGTATACAAGACGGAAATTCAGCTCCTTGGGAGAGATGTGCAGTACGTGCAGAAACGCCTGCTCGGTGAGGTACATGATGATCTGCCGGTTGGCCCATGCGTAGTTGGCCGCGCAGGCCATGGCGGCAAGATACCGGCGTCCCTCCGGTGAGGTCACCGGAGCGCAGGCCAGCTGGCGGTCGGGCAGTTCAATGCCGTACCGCCTGCAGGCCGAAGCCATAACCTCCAGGTAGTCTTCACAGACCTGGTAACCAAGACCGCGCGATCCGCAATGCACCATGATGGCTATCCGGCCCTCTTGAAGACCATAAGCGGTTGCTGCCTCTGAGTCGAAGATCTCGTCGATCGTTTGGATCTCCAGGAAGTGATTTCCAGAGCCCAGGGTGCCCACTTGGTCGAGACCTCGCGTGTAGGCCCGTTCTCCAAGCGCCGTGGGGTCGGCGTTTGGTGCCGCTCCGCTGTCCTCGGTGTGTTCCAGGTCTTCGGCCGAGCCGTAGCCCCGCTCCACCGCCCAGGCGGCACCCTTAACCACCAACCGCTCAAGCTCGCGGCGCGATAGCTTCGCGATCGCGCCGCGAGCTCCCACTCCCGAGGGAACGTCGCGAAACAGCTGATCAACGAGCCTGCGGACGTTATTCTTGATGTCGCGCTCCTCAAGATCGGTTGCAAGCAGCCGGCATCCGCAGTTGATGTCATACCCTACTCCACCGGGTGACACCACTCCCTCATCTACGCTGAATGCCGCCACTCCTCCAATGGGGAATCCATAGCCGAAGTGAATATCAGGCATGGCCAGGGAGTAGCGGAGAATCCCCGGCAGATGGGCTACGTTGGCAACCTGCACAAGGCTCTGATCTTCGCGGAGCGCGGCGACCAGCCGGTCGTCGGCGTAAATGCGGCCGGGTACGCGCATGCCGCCCACTGCCGGCAGTTCCCATACGTACTTACTCACCTGGTTCAGAACTGGCGCGCTCATTGCCGTTCGATCGCTTTCTTGTTCTTACACGTCGAGCAGCAGGGTCGCTCTCCAACCACCCTCGGGGACTACCTCCACGGAGAGTTGATGGTACGTTACCGCCTTCACCTCGGAGAGCAGAGTGTGGCGGTGCCTATCCAGGGTTTCGCCGTCCAGCTGGGCGGTGATTTTGACTTCGCCTTCGGTCGTAGTGTCCACTGCAATCTCGGCCTGTACGGCGACGAAGCCTTCTGTCTCGAAACGGTAGAGAGCCTCGGAAAGGAGCGCGCGCAGCGCCTCCGAGTTTCCGGGTGCACGCACCGATATCGTCTCCCTGCGCCCTACGTTGAAACCCTCGAGTTCCGCCAATTGGTCGTATAGGGTGAAGAGCGCATTCTCAAACAGGCTGGGAAGATCATGTCCCCAGACCTCCAGGAAGACATCGGCTGGATGATCCAGCTCGCCGTATACCCCGGCCCGGCCGGAATTCTTCCAGCGTTTGGCTTTTTTATCCACGTTCATTTGTCGCGCAGGATATGGTGGGCCGGCGCTTCCTCGGTGTGAGTAGTACTTGGTTAAGCACCGTGCTCACATGCTCCACGTAGCAGATTTGAATGCCGCTCAGCAGGTCTTCGCCGCGGATCTCTTCGACATCCGCCCGGTTGCGGTCGGGTAAGAACACCCGGGTTATTCCTGCCGCCCGGGCGGCCAGCACCTTCTCCTTGATGCCTCCGACGGGCAATACCTGGCCGGTCAGTGTTACTTCACCGGTCATTGCCACGTTGGGATCGACGGCCTTGCCAGACACCATGCTCCCGAGGGCGACCCCGATGGCGACGCCTGCCGACGGACCATCTTTGGGCACGGCTCCCGCCGGTACGTGTATGTGGATATCATGTTTTTGGAAGTACTCCGGATCGGCGCCGAACTCCTCGGACGCACTGCGTACGTAGGTAAGGGCGGCCTGCGCCGACTCCTTCATTACATCACCCAGTTGACCTGTGAGGACGAGACGTCCCGACCCGGGCATTGCCCGAGCCTCGATGAAAAGGATATCTCCGCCTGCGGGGGTCCAGGCCAACCCGGTCGCAACGCCTGCCTCACTGGTGCGGCGCTTGGTCTCACGGAATACCTTCTGCCTGCCCAAAAACTGAGGAACCTGCTTCTCGCCCACGGTTGTCCGCTTTCTACCCGCTTCGGCCACCATACGGGCGAATTTCCGGGCAATGGCGCTAATCTGGCGCTCCAAGCCGCGCACGCCGGCTTCTCTGGTGTACTGCTCGATAACCGTGCGCAGTGCCGCGTCGGTTATCCTGAGTTGAGCCGGCTTTAGGCCGTTCCGCTCCAGTTGCCGTGGTACCAGATATCGCCGGGCGATGTGGAGTTTGTCTTCTTCAGTGTACCCAGCTATCGAGATGACCTCCATGCGGTCGCGCAGGGGACCGGGGATGGTGTCGAGCACGTTGGCGGTACACACGAACATCACTTTCGACAGATCGAAGGGCAGATCGAGGTAGTGGTCGCGGAATGTGCCGTTCTGTTCGGGGTCGAGTACTTCGAGCATGGCGCTGGACGGATCGCCCCGCCAGTCGGACCCCATCTTGTCGATCTCGTCGATCATAAACACCGGGTTGCTGCTGCCGGCGTCGCGGATGGCCCGGATAACCGTTCCCGGCATCGCGCCTACGTAGGTACGCCGGTGTCCTCTGATCTCAGATTCGTCGCGTACTCCGCCCACGCTGATCCGTATGAATTTGCGGCCCATAGCCCGGGCGATGCTCTTACCCAGGCTGGTCTTGCCCACCCCGGGCGGGCCAACAAAGCAGAGGATCGGCCCGGTGACTTCTTGCCTCAGCTTCTGCACGGCCAAGAACTCAAGAATACGGTCTTTCACATCCTCAAGGTCGTAATGATCCTCGTCGAGCACCCGGCGGGCATTGCCGATATCGAGATGGTCTTCGGTGATTACCGACCAGGGCAGTGACACGATCCAATCGAGGTAAGTGCGGATGACCCCGTACTCGGCGGCCGCGGGGGGCAATTTGGCAAGCCGGTCGAGTTCGCGCCGGGCTTGCTTGTCCGCCTCTTCTGGGAGATCGGCTTTGTCGATTCGTTCGCGTAGCTCGTTGACCTCGGCCTGCGTTTCATCCGTCTCGCCCAGTTCTTCCTGGATCGCCTTGAGTTGCTGACGCAGCACATATTCGCGCTGGTTCTTATCCATCTCCGATTGCACTTGGTTCTGAATCTTCGAGCCCAGCTCGAGGACTTCCAGCTCGCGATTCATCAAGGCCGTAAGCCGGCGAAGACGCCTTGAAAGCTCCACTTCCTGTAGGAGTTCTTGCTTCTCATCGGTCTTGAGGCGCATGGTGGAGGCTATGAAGTAGCCCAGCGCCGCTGGATCCTCGATGCTCGCGGCGGCCATCTCCAGTTCGTCGGGAAGGTAAGGGACCAACTCGATAATCTTCGTATAGACCGAGACCAGGTTGCGTTGCAGTGCTTCTAACTCCGTTCCCTCTTCAACGACATCGGGGAGATCATGGATCTCGGCTGTCAAGTAGGGCTCTTCAGTCGCGAAGCGCTCAATCTCTATACGGCGTATGCCTTGGACGATGATGCGGAGCGTGCCGTCGGGCGCTTTGATCATTCGCTGGATGCCGGCCAGCACACCGACTGCCTGTACGTCATTCGGACCCGGGACGTCGATCTCGGGGTTCTTGGATGCGAACAGGCCCACCTGCTTGTCGCCTCGCAAGATGTCGTCGATCAGTTGTACAGACCGTGGCTGGCCAACGGCAAGCGGCACCATGGTCTCGGGGAAGACAACCGTGTCCTTGAGCGGCAAGATCGGGAGGAGGGACGGGCCGGCGATGGAGATCTTCTCCATGGGCTCTCGAGATACGATGACAAAGTCCTGTCCGGCAGCCAGGGCGTCGGTGTCCAATGGGAGGAATCCGGCAAAATGGAAGTCAGATTCAGATCCGTGGGCTGTCATTGCTCGTGCCCCCTCTCGCCCTGCTCCTCAGACGTGATGTGGATGCGTCGTTTGGCCGACTGGGGTTTGACCGGCAGCACGATTTCCAGATAGCCGTTGTTGTAACTGGCCGATGCTTTGGTTCCGTCCACCTCCGGAGGCAGCATAACGGTGCGTTCAAAACGACCGTAAATTATTTCCATCTGCTGGTAAACCGCATCGGGATGGCGTTCGTCGGTGCGTGATCCGCCAACTCTGAGCAGGTTTCCTTCCACCTCTAGGCTGATTCCGTCCGGATCGATGCCGGGCAGTTCAAGCTTGACTACGACTGTCTTCTCGCGTTTGTCATAGTACACATCAGCGTTGGGCCGGAACGCTGCTCTGCCGTACCGGGGCGTCCGCTCCGAGCGCAGCAATTCGAGGAACATCTTGTCGACCTCGTTTTGCAGACGCCGGAAGCCGGGCGCGTCGTTCTTGTCCCTGGGTTCCACAGCGAGACCTCACCTGATCGGTTTTACGGGTAGTTATTGCCCCGAAACGCGCCGGTCAAACCGCATGCTGTGCACTGCCGGAATCTACTGGAGCGCCTGCAATGCTTCAAGCACCTTTCCGAGTTCCTCGATCTGGTGTCCGTACTCGCTCCAGTCGCCGTCTTTCTGCGCTTCGATCGCGGCCTCATAGTGCTGGCTCGCGAGGGTGATCAGAGCGACCGCATCGGTGGGCAACGTCGTTGTGGGGCTGCCTGGGGCCGTGGTTGTCGTGGTTGCGCCCGGTGTCTCGGTTGTCGTGGTAGTGCCGCTGGGTGTCGTTGTCGTAGTACTGCCGGTGGTGGTTGTGGTTCCTGTGCCGATTGGTTCTCCGAAGATCTTCGTCAAGGAGTCGCTCAGAGTGGGTTCCATGACTATCTCATCGCCGTAGCCAACGATTACTCTGGTCAACTCGGGAATGGGGCTCTGTTCGGCCTGCAGGTAAACCGGCTCGAAGTACATGACCGACTGATTGATGGGGACAACGAGCAGGTTACCGCGTATCACTTGGCTACCGGCCTGGCTCCACAGAGTGATCTGCGACGAGATGACCGGATCGTTGGAGATGCGTGCCTCCATCTGAGACGGACCATAGATGAGCTTGTTCTTGGGGAAATCCACCACCATGAGCTCGCCGTAGTTCTCGCCATCCTGCCGTGCCACCAACAGTGCCGTCATGTTCTTCTTGCTGAGGGGGGCGAAGGGTTGCAGCAGAGCGAATTCCGGCTCTGTCTCGCCGGGGATGGCCAAGACCTCATAGTACGGCAGCACCGGAATCTCTTCCTGCGCGTAGATCTCCGTTGGGATCTCCCACACGTCTTCTTTGTTGTAGAAGATCTGAGGATCGGTCATGTGATAGGTGGTGAGTACCCCGGCTTGAACGCTGTAGAGGTCCTCTGGGTAGCGTATGTGCTCACGGAGGTCCTCCGGCATCTGGTCACCGGGAGTGAACAACCCGTCGAATATCTCGGCCCAAGCGTTGGTAAGGGGGTCGTCGGCCTCCATCTGGTAGAAAGTGACGTCACCGTTAAACGCGTCGATGACTACCTTGACTGAATTGCGGATGTAATTCACGCCGTTTTCTTGTGGTTGGGAATAGGGGAAACGGCCGGTCATGACGTATGCATCCCACATCCACGCCAGGGAGCCATCGTCGCGCAGAACCAGATAGGGATCGCCGTCATAGGTCAGGAATGGAGCCAGAGCCTGCACTCTCTCTTCAATGGTGCGGCGGTACATGATCCGCGACTCATCGGTGAATGAACTTGAGAAGAGTATCTTCAGGGTGTTGAAGCGGAAACTGAAGGCCAGCTTCCGGATCGTGCTGCCGATGGGCACGCCACCCTCTCCTTCGTAGGTCGTATAGACGTTGGTGTCGCCCTTGGGGTAGTCGAACTCGGAACTCGTCGTGTTGACCGCAACGAAGTCGTTCCCCAGCTCGCCGTAGTAG
>CAZOJR010000056.1:1689-9898 GCA_964580165.1 uncultured Gaiellales bacterium | reverse complement strand
GACGGTTCTTCGCACCCGCGGTGAAGAGCAACGCCTCGACGAGTGACGTCTTCCCCGCTCCGCGATGACCTACCACCGCGATGTTTCTGATCTTGGCCGGGTCTACCAGCGTCATAACTCCTCCTCGCCTGAGCCTTGCTACGCAATGGTCCCGCTGTTGAGACGGTGTCCTACTACCTTACTACCGAAAGACGCCGCCCGACGGGCAGCGTCTTCTAAACCAACACACGCATGTCGGCAAGCCCAATGCCAGCGTCTTCGCATCCTCTTTCGACCGGCACCGCTCTTTACCCCAGACAGACTCAGCTACCAATTTTCAGCTGGTAGCGGCGGTCTTTTCGCACCCAAGAAACCGCTCCAATGGCGCCCGGCATTATCTCCAGCGCTCCGTCACGCGCCTCTACGAGTATCACTTCGTGATCGCGGTAATATACCTTCGCCTGACCGGCCACCGACTGAAAGGAGTTGGTCCTCAGGCTATCATCCGTTGCCTGAATAGGTGCAATCAAGCTGATAAGCACCTCTCCCTCTTGCACGATGATCTGCATGTCAGACACACTCTCCGGCAGTTGTGTTTCTGGGGTTGTTGCTTGAGATTATTCCTCGACCTTGCCGACCTGCCGGCCGTTATACATGCCACAATTGGGACAGACCCGATGGGGAAGCTTCGGGCTGTGGCAATGAGCACACTCAGAAACGGTCGGAATGCTCACCGCATGGGTGGACCGGCGCGAGTCCCTGCGGGCACGTGAGGTCTTTCTCTTGGGAACGGCCATGTTTGCCTCTCTGTTTAGTCACGGGGAAATCGACAGTTTTTACCCTATCGACGGCCATTTTTCAAGCCTCAGTGTCGTCCGGCAGCCGCAGGTCCTTAAGTTTATCCCAGCGCTCGTCTACGCGACTCGAAGCGCATTCACACGGTCCTTTGTTGAGGTCGTGCCCGCATAGGGGGCATAATCCCGGACACGAGGATGAGCACACTATCTGGGAGGGCAGCGCTAGGATCACCGCCTCTCTGGCGATGCCCGCTATGTCCACAACCATCCCCTCGATGAAATCACTAAGGTCGGATTCCTGCCACCCGTCTTTCGCGGTGGGAACGAATTCTTGCTGCTCTGCCTGCAATTCCAGAGTCACCTCGTTAAGGCAACGCGCGCATGACCCGTAAACCTTGGCGTCGGCACTCAGAGTAACAAGAAAGCCACCGGCTATCCTCTCTACGACCAAGGTCATCCCTCGCGGCAACAACACCTGATACGGCGCCCCTCCAAAAATGATAGGAGCAATCTCGAGGGGGTATGAACGTTCATAACGCTCCCCCGTGCGGAGGGCAAGATCGTTAAGGTTGAGATACACGTCGTTTGCGGACGGCCGGAGATGAATACGCCGTCCTCTATCAGACGGCTTCTCCCGGTTGACCCGCCTGCAGCCGCTCCCTTCCGCGCTGCACAGCGGCAAGGAACTTGTCCAGGTTGGTCTCCAGCGTACGTAGTATTTCGTCGGCATAGTCTTCTGCGCCGAGGCGGATCTCGCGCTCGCGCGCTTCCGCCTCGCGAATAATCTCTTCCGACTGCCGTTGGGCCCGCTTAACTACCTCTTGCTCACTCGCCAGCCTAGCCGCTTCTTCACGACCCTCGGTGAGAATGCGCTCCGCCTCTTCTTTCGCTTCCTGGAGCATCTCTTGGCGTTCCTTCACTATCCACCGAGCCTGCTTGATCTCTTCCGGGATAGTGGCCCGCATCTGATCCAAGAGATCGTAGATTTCATCCCGATCGATCATCACTTTGTCGGTCATCGGGAATGTGCTGGCACCATGGACTAGGTCATCCAATCTATCAATGAGAACGAGAACATCCATCTTTAGTCCTCCGCAGATCCGTACATTTCGGCAAAACGACGTGCGACCACGTCTGGAACCAGGTCGCTCACACAGCCGCCGAACTTGGCTATCTCCTTCACACCACTCGAGCTGAGAAACGAATACTCGGGTGAGGCCATAAGGTACATCGTCTCCAGGTCAGGGTCCAGCTTGCGGTTGAGTTGCGCCATCTGGAACTCGTACTCAAAATCGGTCAAAGCCCGGAGGCCTTTAACCAAGACACTTGCACCTACCTCTCGCGCCAATCGCACCACTAAGCCTCGCATGACGGTGACCCTTACATTCGGCAGATGCTTGGTCGACTCCTCCAAGAAGCAGACACGTTCTTCGGCATCGAACAATACAGTCTTGCGAAAGGAGTCGTCGACGACGGCCACCACGACTTCATCGAATATTGAGCTACAGCGTGTGATCACATCCACATGCCCGACCGTCACCGGATCGTAAGTGCCTGGACAGAGCGCGGTTTTCACCGGACATTCCTCCTCATCCTGATCATCACGACCCTGGTGTCTCCGTATGTCCGGTCGAAAACAGGGTGCTGCCCGAGCGTGACCTGCGAGGCCCGGCTCCCTTCAACGATAACCACTCCATCGACCGTAAGCAATGACGACAACAGTGGCATAACCATTGCTTCAACTTCCGCCAGCATTCTATAGGGAGGGTCGACAAAGAGCAAATCGAACCCGGAGCCTCTCCGCACCAGACTTCCCAGAGCCTGGGCGTACCCGGCACTGACAACCTCACACTTGTCTTCATAATCCAGAGCCGTGATGTTCTCACGCAGAGTGGCCGCAGCCAGGGAGTCCCCTTCTACAAAGACACAGCGCCTTGCGCCCCGGGATAGAGCCTCCAGGCCCATGGCGCCCGTTCCCGCGAAGAGATCGAGGGCAGTCAAACCACCGATTTGTCCGAGAACGTCGAAGATGGCTTCTCGCACCTTCTCACTGGTAGGCCTCGTGACACCCCCGGATGGCACTTTTAGATAGCGGCCGCGCTTGCTCCCTCCTACGATGCGAACCTTGCCCGGCAGGCGCGCGCTCATACCCGGTCCATCCACCTGATCCTGCCGCCAAAGCGAGCCTCAGCCGCGTCAAAGACGTACCCGAGCGACGCCGGGGTTTCGCCGGCGCCGGCCCGTTTGAGTATGAGCACCGCCTCCGCGCGCGCCTCCTCGAGGAGGGCACGATCTCTCACGAGAGAAGCCACCTGCAGATCGCCCAGCCCCGACTGCCGCTCCCCGAAGATCTGCCCTTCTCCCCGGCTGAGGAGATCAGCCTCCGCCAACTTGAAGCCATCTGAGGTGCGTGCAAACAGCGCCAAACGTTCCAAGACCGTTTCGTCCTCTCCCTCCACCAAGAGGAAACAATGAGAG
Organism: uncultured Gaiellales bacterium; assembly: GCA_964580165.1. Taxonomy (GTDB): domain Bacteria; phylum Actinomycetota; class Thermoleophilia; order RBG-16-64-13; family RBG-16-64-13; genus RBG-16-64-13. The sequence continues at coordinate 6,644 of CAZOJR010000056.1, read as the reverse complement.
TCATCAAATCCCCGGCCTACCCTACCCCGCAGCTGGTGACAGGCCAAAACGCCGTGCTCCCAGTACCACCATAACTGTTGCATTGGGTACGTCTACCCCGACCTCGATAACCGACGTGCTGACCAGCACGTCGGCATCACCACGCGAGAACGCTACCATGGCGCCGGCTTTCTCTCCTGCAGGCAACTGTCCATGCAACAGTCTCACTCTGAAGCCCGACAATTCGCCTTCGGACAAGTTCTTGAACGTACTGCGCACCGCGGCCGCTTCCAAGACATCGCTCTCGTCGATGAGTGGACATACCACGTATGCCTGCCTTCCACGTGCCAGTTCCGCCCGGACGAAGTCCCACATCCGCGTTTCAGAATCGCCAAACACCAACCGGGTCCGCACAGGGCGTCTTCCCGGCGGCATTTCGTCCAGAACGCTGACGTCAAGATCACCATAGAGCGTTAGGCTCAGGGTGCGCGGGATCGGTGTAGCCGACATGTGGAGAGTGTGCGGCCAGAATCCTGATTGGCCATCGGTCGCGATAATGGCGTCCCGCTGCCTTACGCCGAACCGATGCTGCTCGTCGACAACGGCGAGACGTAAGTCGTGAAAGCGGACTCCTCCCTGAATCAGTGCATGAGTCCCGATCACGACATCCATATCACCCTTCTCCAACGCCCGCCGTATGGCCCGCCGCTCACTGGCGGGCTGTCCACCTTTGAGCAACCCGACTCGCACCCCGAGACACGACAATTGCTCCGAGAGGCCCATGTAGTGCTGGTCGGCCAAAACTTCGGTGGGGGCCATCAACGCAGCTTGTGCACCCTGTTCCACGGCCCGCAACAAACAGTATGCCGCGATCATGGTCTTTCCCGAACCCACATCACCGTGCAAGAGGCGGCGCATGGGTACTTCACTTCCGAGATCCTCTTCAATTTCGTGAATGACTCTGGTTTGAGCTCCGGTGGGAACATAGGGAAGCGCCGCCAGAAAATTCGCTGTCAGGACGCCTGCGGGCTTGAGTGCCTGTGCCCGGCGCATCGCCGTCTGAGCGTGCCGTTTTTTCAGCACAGCGATCTGTAGGAGAAGCAACTCCTCAAACGCCAGACGTTCCCGAGCCCGGCGGGCTTCGCTCATGGTCGCCGGAAAATGGCAGGCCAGGACTGCCTCTCCCCTTCCCGGGTAACGCCTGGCCGCTTTCAGACGGGCAGGCAATGGATCGATGAGGTACCTTCCCTCGGGCGCAGCCCGGTGTAAGACGGTTCGGATGGTGCGAACGCTGAGATCCGCCGTGCTGGGATAGACAGGCACAAGACCAAGGACATGGTGGCTTTCACCTGTTTCGTCCAGGATTTCATGCCGCTTCACCAAGAAGATCACCCTGCCTCTCCGGCGCACCAAGACCCCTTTGAGGAGCACCTCGGGGTGTTCGCGGAAGACCGTCTCCAGATAGGCTTGGTTATACCAAACGGCAAGAACGCTACCAGTGCCGTCGGAGACCAGAGCCTCCAGCACCTTGACCCGCCGGCGAGCTGTCTCCCGCACCACACATTCGAGCACGTGGACCCGTAGGGTGGCCTCCTCGCCGATACAGAGCGTTCCAGCGTCTACCACGTGCGCCGGGTGCTCGTGCCGGAAAGGAAGGTGGAGAAGGAGATCGACAACCGTTTCAATGCCTAGGGCGAGCAACTTCTGCTCGATTGTCTTCCCCACGCCCCGTAGTGATGACACCGGTCTCTCCAGCCGGCCGGGGTCCAAACTGTGTTTCGAAGTGAAACCGCTCAGTGGCTCACCAGCATGGAGAACAGTCAGCGAACCGAGGGGGTAGTGAAGGCCGCCCCTCGTGGTGGCGCTCATTCCTGTATACAGCAGACGGAGACCGCGCCCGGCCCTACATAGGTTCCGATGACAGAGCCAACAACACTCGTCAACCTAATATGGATGTCACGGTCATCAATATCTTCGATGAGTTCACGCAACTGATCCAGTACCGGCTCATTCAGACCATGAGAGAGGCTGGCGTAGATGGTCGAGCCGGGCTGCGTGTGCGCCAACACCCCGTCCCGCATCGCTTCCAACGCTTGGCGCAACCCGCGCACCTTCTTGTAGACGTCTATCACCCCCTCATCGATGGTGAGGACGGGCTTGATATTGAGCAATGTACCCACCAAGTGCGAAGCCCGGCCGATACGGCCTCCCTTGTGTAACTGGTCGAGAGTGGTAGGAAGGAAGTAGAACACTTTCTCCCTAACGAACCGCTCGATGTACGAATCGAGCTCTTCTTCCGTGATCCCGCAATCGATTCGTTCGATAATCCTGTCGGCAAGGAGAGCAATGCCACCAGTAGCCAATTGGGAGTCGACAACTTTGACTCCATCGATCTGCGCCTTCGCCACTTCGGCACTTGCGCAGGTACCACTGAACTGACCGCTCAGGTGTACGGAATAAACCAGTTCATAGCGCTCACGCAGTCTCTTATACTCGTTCAGAAAAGCCCCCGCGGACGGTTGGGAAGTCCTTGGAAGCTCTGGAGCCACTGCCAGCCGTTGGTAGAAATCGACTGGTTTCAGATCCACCCAGTCCTGAAAAGCCTCATCGCCGAAATACACCGTCAGTGGAATCATGCTGACATTGGGGTCGGCGCACAGGTATTCGGGCAGGTCGGCGGTTGAATCTACAAGAACCGCCGTATTCTCTCGATTAACGATCATTGTGTCGTTTCCCCTCTCGATCCGCCTCAGGGCAGGTTCGTCTATTCAGCTGCGAGCAGCACGGGGTAGAAAGGCTGCCCGCCTTCGTGGATATCGATCTCCACCGATACAAAGCGCTCGCGGGCCTTCTCGATAAGGCTCGCGGCCTCACGCGCGTCTTCCCCGGCGCCAAGGAGGACGGTGAGTGTCTCGCGACCACCTTCAAGTAGTCTGGCCATCAGATCATCCACCACGGAGGCAATGTCTCGTGACGCGAACACGATGTCATCATCAATCAGGCCTATGTAGTCACCAGCGCGAATCTGAATACCATCCACCGTGGAATCACGGACAGCCTGTGTCACTTGCCCGGTGAGAATGCCGGCAACAGCCGCCCCCATTTCCTCCGCATTGACAGCCCCCGAACTCCGCCTCTCATAGGCAACTGCGGCAGTCAGACCGGCTTGCATGGACTTGGTCGGTACCACGTACACGCGCCGCCTGGTGAGGCCAAGCGTCTGCTCGGCCGTCATGATCACGTTGCCGTTGTTTGGCAGAATCACCACCGACGGAGCCACAGCGCGCTCCACAGCCCGCATGAGGTCCTCCGCCGAAGGATTCATGGATTGGCCCCCGTCAACGATAAGATCAACGCCGAGGCTGCGAAATAGCGCCTTGTTGCCCTCACCGGCAACGACCGCTACTACCTGCGTCAGCACCGCATCGGAGACCGCGGAAGTGGACTCTGCCAGACGACGCGTACGAGCCGCGGTCTGCTCCTTCATGTTATCGATCTCTATCTCAGTTAGGATCCCGCGGCACGTAGCCAAAGCCAAAACCTGCCCAGGGCTGTCGGTATGAACATGGATCTTGATCCTGCTGCTGTCTCCCACTACCAGCAGACTGTCTCCCAACCGCCCCAACTCCTCCTCGAGGACGGCAGTATTCAGATCATGCCCGCTAAGTAAGAAACTTGTGCAGTAGGTGAACTCGCCCTCTTCTTCGACCGCCTCTTCCTCATACCGGAAGCCTGCAGGCGTGGAAGCCTGGCCAATGTGGGTGGCAATTGGTGTCTCCCGGTCGCCGCGCCCGTTTGCCGCTCCCTCGATAAGAACCACCAGGCCATAGCCACCAGCATCGACCACTCCGGCTTCAGCAAGAACGCTCAGAAGAGACGGAGTCTTCTCAACACTCCTCCACCCCGCCGCGATAACCCGTTCCATGAAGGACTTACGCCCAAACGGCACAGGGCTTCCAGCCGCCGCTTCGGCCATGTCCCTGAGCACAGTCAGCATGGTTCCCTCAACCGGTTTTCGCACCGCTCGGTAGGCCGTGTCGGTGGCATGACGGAAAGCTCTAATCAGCATATCGATGGTAACGGGTCCACCCTCGCCCAGGATCTCCATGGCTCCGCGGATGATCTGCGACAGTATGACGCCGCTGTTTCCCCGCGCACCCATTAGCGCAGCTTGAGATATTGCCGCGCACAACTCCTTCTCGGACGCGCCGGCGGGCAACCTCCCCACAGCTTCAAGAATCCCCCGCATAGTCAATGCCAGGTTGGTACCCGTATCGCCGTCAGGTACCGGATAGACGTTGAGATCGTTGATCTCCTGTTTGCGTTCCTCCAGGGCGTCGGATCCGGCCGCTAAGAGAGCGCGGGCCGCGGAAACGGTCAGGAACGCGCCATCGCTGCTATTCGCCAACCCGGACCCCTTGCACGTAGATCTGGAGTACGGTGACGGGACGGCCCACCATCCTCTGCACGTTATACGCGACCTGAGATCGCACATTGCCGGCGACCTCGGCCACGTTCAATCCATACTCAACGATGATATACAGCTTGATGCGCAGTTGATCTGGACCTTGCTCGACCCTTATGCCCTGATGGAGCCGGTCTCGTGACAGAAGAGCGGCTACCCCCCGGCGGAGGTTGGGAGAGGCCATACCCACGACCCCGTAACACTCGAGCACCGTCCAGCCAACTATATCCCCAATAGCCCGGTCGGTGATGACCAGGCGTCCGCCGGTATCCCTATGCGGCCCTACAACGGTGATGTCTTTCTCGTTCACGGCCGGTCCATCGCTCACTCTGTCGATGGCTCGGACGGCGAAACCAGCTTATTTAGATCAGCAAGCACAACGCTGGGATCGATACCGTGCATCCGGGCCCCGTCCTCGATGGTCTCCATGCTTACCCCCATGCATCCGACGCAACCCATGCCGTGGGCGGCAAATACGGCGGCCTGAACGGATTCCAAATCCGCCAATCTT
>CAZOJR010000056.1:0-1652 GCA_964580165.1 uncultured Gaiellales bacterium | reverse complement strand
CGACATGTCCTTGGTGAAGATGGCCGTCTCCTTTCCCCCATGTACATTCACCGTGTGCTGTATTTTACCTTACCAGGTGACCGCGAAGATTTCGTGTCGGTTGGCCACTTGTCATACCGGCCCCAGCTGCGGCATACTATGGCACTCTGGAATCCGGGCGATCTTAGTGAAGGATGAGCGGGCATGTCCAAGGTGTGCGTGATCTGCGGCAAGAAGCCAAGCTTCGGCAATAATAGGAGCCACTCTATGCGCGCAACCCCGCGCCGTTGGGATCCCAACGTCCAGAAGGTCCGGATAGAGATGGATGGAAAACCCACCCGCGCCTACGTTTGCGCCAAATGCCTGAAGGCCCACAAGGTGAAAAAAGTAGCCTGATCTGAGTAGCTTGATCTGATTCTTTACGCACTCGACTCGGCCTCTGAGTCCTCTCTCCTCGGCCGGATTTACTCCCCGGCTTCTTCCAACTTACGCACGAGATTTGCCATTTCCAGCGCGGAGAGCGCTGCATCCCAACCCCTGTTTCCGGCTTTGGTACCCGCACGTTCCACCGCCTGCTCGATAGTCTCAGTAGTAAGCACACCGAAGACGACCGGAATACCGCTATCCAGTTGCGCCTTCGCCACACCTCTCGCTACCTGCCCGGCTACATAGTCAAAATGTGGCGTTGAGCCACGGATCACCGCGCCCACACAGATCACTGCGTCGTAGTTCTTGCTCATTGCCATGCGCTGGGCGATCAGCGGAATCTCGAGTGCACCCGGAACCCAGGCCACATCGATGTCCTGCGCGGAGACCCCGTGGCGCTCCAGACAGTCGCGCGCGCCACTCAACAACTTGCTCCCTATGAACTCGTTGAATCGGCTGACCACGACTGCGAACTTGAGACCGTCCCCTTTTAGGAATCCTTCAAACACCTGTCCCATGTCACTCATCATCTCTATCCTTTCTATCATCGTCGAACTGCAATCCCTGATGATGGAGAATGTGCCCCAGCTTCTCTTTCTTGGTCTGTAGATAACGGTAATTGATGTCCGTCGGTTTGATCTCGAGCGGAACCCGCTCGGTTATGGTGAGACCGTAGCCCTCCAATCCCACCAGTTTGCGGGGATTGTTGGTCATGATCCTTATGGAACTCAGCCCCAGGTCCCGCATATCGGGCGCAAATCCAAGCTCGACGTTGGCCTCCACCGTGTCGCGTCCCTGCTCCTGCAATTCGTACGCCCGCAGCTTGTTGAGCAAACCAATACCTCTGCCCTCCTGCGCCATGTAGAGAAGCACGCCCCGGCCCTCGGACTCGATCATCTGTAGCGCCGCCTCCAACTGATCGCCACAGTCACAGCGCATGGAGTGAAAAACATCCCCAGTGAGGCATTCGGAGTGCACCCGCACCAAGACACCGTCCTTACCTGCCACATCGCCTTTCACCAAAGCCAGATGCTGCTCGCCGTCCAGAAGGCTTTCATAGCCAAACGCCATGAAGTCCCCGAATCTGGTCGGGAGATGCACGGTCGCGACCTGCCGTACGAGTCTCTCAGTATGGCGCCGGTAACGAATGAGGTCAGCAACAGTGATCATCTTGAGATTGTGCCGGGCGCAGTACTGCACCAAGTCGGGAACCCGGGCCATAGTGCCATCCTCGTTCATGATCTCGC
>CAZOJR010000055.1:0-9906 GCA_964580165.1 uncultured Gaiellales bacterium | reverse complement strand
ATCCCGAGCGGGGAGACATAGTGGTTTTTCATTCGCCTGTAGTTGAAGATGAGGACTTGGTGAAGCGGGTGGTGGCAGTTGGGGGTGACCGGGTGGCCATCACCGGTGGTTCCCTGTATGTCAACGGGGAGATTCAAGAAGAGCCCTTCTTGCTGGAACAGGACTTCCGAGGAGAGCTGGCTGAGACCGTTGTACCGGAGGGTATGGTCTTCGTGATGGGTGACAATCGAAACAACAGCGGAGACAGCCGGTTTTTCGGGGCGATCGACAACGAGACGATAATCGGCTGTGCGTTCTGTGTGTATTGGCCGGTAGGTCGCTGGCAGGGGCTGTAGGATCGCCGCCGCATGGCTGTGGAGCCGGTTGCGGGACTTTGTCCGGCTCCGCCGGTTGCAATCAGGGCCGCGATGCTCTAAAGTCTGCTGGCTTTTCTCGGAGCATGTCGTCGGAATCACGCGGGAATGAGTCAGGATTAGGTATTTACATGGGCGCGATTGAAGAATTCGAACGGGCGCAGTTGCGCAAAGACATCCCGGATTTCAAGTCCGGCGACACGTTGCGGGTACATTTCAAAGTGGTCGAAGGAAGCCGGGAGCGGATCCAGGTCTTCCAAGGCTTCTGTATCCGCAAACAGGGCCACGGCGCACGTGAGACCTTCACGGTGCGCAAACAGTCATTCGGTGTTGGCGTCGAACGGACGTTCCCGCTGCATTCACCCAAAATTGACAAAATTGAGGTAACCGCCATCGGCGATGTTGCCAGGGCCAAGCTGTACTACCTGCGCGAGAAGCTGGGGAAGAAGGCGCGCGTAAAGGAGAAGCGCATCTAAGGTGGTATGCCGGTGAGCGAGCCGGATTCACGCTCCGATGCAGAGCCGGAACCGGCGGTCTCCGGCGAGGTGGGCTCGCCGCTTTTGCCGACAAAGAAGCGCAGCAGTGGACTACGTTGGATCATTGAGGTGGCCGTCATTGTGGCGGCCGCTTTTGTTTTGGCACTTCTCATTCAGCAATTTATCCTGAAGCCTTATGTCATACCCTCTCCCTCGATGGAACCCACTCTGGTCGAAGGGGACAGGGTGTTGGTCAACAGATTAACTTATCATTTTCGCGATCCGGAGCGAGGCGACGTCATCGTCTTTGAACCGCCCGGATCTGACGATTCCGAGCCCTTCATCAAGCGTGTGGTGGCCGTCGGAGGCGACACGGTGGCGGTGTACAACGGCGTGCTCTGGGTCAACGGTATGGCGCAGAATGAGCCGTATCTGAAAGAAGAACTCATGTATGAGGACTACCCGGAGTGCAATATCGCGCCGGGGTACGTGTGGGCCATGGGCGATAATCGCAATAACAGCGGCGACAGCCGGGTGTTTGGGCCCGTAAGCGAAGACAGTATCATCGGTGTGGCTTTTGCCATCTACTGGCCCCTGAGCGATCTTAGCGGTCTATGAGCCGGTTGATCATGGCGAAGAAGGCAGGCCGTCCCGCAGAGCGCACCTCCGATCCCTTCCGTTTCGACCGGAGCTTACTGGCGGAAACCGGCAGGGCGGGCCGGGATGATGATCTTCGCGTGGCCGGTGCCGATGAGGCGGGGCGAGGGTGTCTGGCCGGCCCTTTGGTGGCTGCGGCTGTGGTCTTGGACTATGCCCGCGCGCCTTTCCCCCTGTTGACAGGTTTGACCGATTCTAAGTTGTTGACCCCTTCAGCTCGTGAAACCATGCACAGAGGGGTTCTTCGATCTGTCGTGCGGGCATCCTGGATTGCCTACTCGCCGTCCACGATCGACCAGAAGGGTTTGCATCGCTGCAATCTGCTGGCATTGTCCCGTGCACTGGAGTCGTTGGAGGGAGAGTACGCTCTGGCGGTGGTGGATGGGTTCGATCTGGGGCGCCCGGAATTGCGGGCCTGGGGCACACCGGGGGCCGATTACAAGAGCGCCGCTGTTGCGGCGGCCTCGGTAGTGGCGAAAGTGGTCCGCGATCGATTGATGAAGGCGGTTGCTCATCTGTACCCGGAGTACGGTTTTGCCGACCATGTTGGCTACGGCACCGATCGCCACCGGCAGGCTCTCAAGAGATATGGCCCATGCATCCTTCATCGTCGCACCTTCCAAGGGGTGGGAACGTCCCAACTGGGATTGTGGGAGGAGTGAAAAGCGGGTAACAAGCGGATCCACGTGCGGGGCCGGCGGAACCACGTGGACCACTCGGGCCTGCGCTCGCGATAATGGGCGAGGACCGTGTTCCGAAAGCCCGTGCCTTCATTTGCTCCGGCGATCCGGCAGCCGCTCCAATCTAGTACGAAAGTCTGAGGTCATCTTTCTCATTTCGTCGGTAGCCTTACGGGCGAGTGTCGGAAGCGCAGAAGAGATGATGGGAGGTCGTTCTGGATCGTGGCGCACGCAGACCGGTAGATCGTACTGCAAGAGGTCGTGTCGGGGAGCAGATGGCCGCCTTCTTTCTCGCAGAACGAGGGTACCGCGTGCTGGCCAGGAACCAACGCACTCCGCTCGGCGAATTGGATCTCATCTGTCGTGACCGGTCCGAGATGGTGATTGTGGAAGTGAAGTCGCGCTCCGGTGACACGTACGGCACGGCGCTTGAAGCAATCGGGACTCACAAGGTAAGACGTATCAAGGCGGCGGCGGGGTGGTGGCTGTCAAACCAGGGTCTGCTTCCATGCTGCGTACGCTTCGACGCAGTGATTGTCGATCTGGACGGGCAGGGCCTCCCCTGCTGTCTGCGGCACGTCAAAGACGTGCTGGGGGCGTGATCGGGTAGATGGCTGTTGCCTCTGTGTGGGGGTTCGCTGTGGTGGGTATCGATGCTGTCCCGGTGCGGGTTGAGGCTCACGCCAGGAGTGGTCTGCCCGGTGTCACCATTGTGGGCCTACCGGGAGCCGCCGTCAGAGAAGCTCGGGAACGGGTGCGCTCGGGTGCTGCTTCTAGTGGTCTGGCTTTGCCCAGCCGCCGCATAACAATCAACCTGAGCCCTGGGGACGTTCCCAAAGACGGTCCCGGGTTTGATCTTCCGGTGGCGCTGGCCACACTGGCTGCGTGTGGCCACATGCCGGTGGAGTGCGTGCGGGACGTTGGAGCTGTTGGCGAAGTCTCGTTAGAGGGGCTTCTGCGGCCCACGCGGGGCATGCTGTCTGTGGCGGAGGCGGCGGCAAGCGTAGGGGTGGGGCTGCTGATAACTCCTATTGAGGCGCTGCCCGCTGCGGTGGAAGTCAGTCATATGCCGGTGGCCGGGGTCAGATCTCTGGCCGAGGCGGTGCTCGTGGCGAAGGACTCTCGCTGGAGAGCCTGGGCAATCGAGAGGGGACAGCGTTGGCTAAGAACGCGTACCCCCACTCGGGGTAGTGCGCCCGAAACACCCGATCTGGCCGAAGTGGTGGGCCACCGGCATGCAAAGCGGGCTCTGGAGATCGTCGCGGCAGGAGGACACCATCTGTTGATGGTGGGTTCACCCGGAGCGGGCAAGACTATGCTGGCACGGAGGCTTCCCGGAATTCTTCCGCCGTTGACACGGGAAGATGCGGTTGACGTGACCAGAATATGGAGCGCCGCCGGCATTCAGGACCCGCAGAGCGGCTTAGTGGCGCAACGTCCGTTCCGAGCTCCTCATCACACAGCTTCCCGTGCAGCCCTGGTCGGTGGTGGCGTACTGCTTCGCCCGGGTGAGGTGAGCCTGGCGCACCAAGGGGTACTCTTTCTCGATGAATTGCCCGAGTTTTCCCGGGACGCGTTGGAGGCTTTGCGCCAGCCGCTCGAAGAGCAGCGCGTGGTTATTTCCAGAAGAGCTGGGACATCCGTCTTTCCTGCTGCCTGCACTCTGGTGGCAGCTATGAACCCTTGTCCGTGTGGATATCTTGGGCATCCCGATAAGAACTGCCGGTGTCCGGCTGCGGTTGTCGAACGCTATCGGGGCCGTATCAGCGGGCCACTACTCGATCGGATAGACGCTCTTATCGAAGTGCCACCTCTCACGCTGTCGACGCTGGAACAGGCGCATTACTCCGAGACTTCAGAGGCGGTGCGAGAAAGGGTTGCCGCTGCCAGGAGCTTTCGTGAGGAGCGGCTCAGGAAGATGACGATGGGTGGCGAAGGGGTGCTTGAAAATCGGAGTCATCTGACTACTGATGCTCGCCGCCTGCTGCGGCAGGCCTTGGTGCGCGAGAGTCTTAGTGGCAGAGGGTACGTAAGGATCATCGCTCTTGCGCGAACGATTGCCGATCTGGACGGAGATTTCAGGGTCGGCTTAGAGCATGTGGCAGAGGCGCTATCGCTTCGTCTTGATCAGCGGCGGGTCGGCCAAGTTTGACAAGCCTGATTGACAGGATAGGGGGCGAGGCGTACGAAGCGGCTCTGGGTCTTGCCTGGCTGAGCGAATCGGGTTGTCATGCCTTCCTACGGCTGATAGGCCTGGAAGGGCCGCAACGCGTTTGGAGCGCGTCAGAGGAGCGACTGCTCAACTGGGGGATGACACCTGGAGCAGTGGCCAGGTTCATGGACAAGCGCCGCTGTTTCGATCTCTCCAAGGCGAAAGCGGTTCTTGATCGGCAGGGCGTTAGGTTTGTTCCTTTCGGGTCGCACCACTATCCCCGGGAATTGGCTCAGCTTTGTTTGCCGCCGGCAGGCCTATTCGTCCGGGGGAGCGACGAAGCCCTAGAGCAGCTGGCGATAGTCCCTAGGGTCACCATCGTTGGTACCAGAAAGGCGAGTGCCCACGGACTGCGGGCGGCCGATGCATTCGCTTCGATGTTTGCCTTGAATAACGTGGTCGTAGTGAGCGGCATGGCTCTGGGGATCGACGCTCGGGCTCACGAAGCCGCTCTTCACGCGGGAGGCCTCACCGTCGCTGTGGTCGGCTGTGGGGTGGATGTGGTTTATCCACGCCGGCACGCATCGCTCCGGCAGAGAATCGTCGAACGGGGCATCGTGCTAAGTGAATTGCCACCGGGTACGTCCCCCTCAAAGTGGACTTTCCCCCATCGGAACCGCTTGCTGGCCGCCTTGGGCGATGCCGTGCTGGTGGTAGAGGGATCGTGTATCAGCGGTGCTCTTCAGACTGTGGATAGGGCGCTGGAGTTGGGGCGGACTGTCTTTAGTGTTCCTGGCCCGGTGTTGGTCGAGGGGAACACGGGGTGTAACCGGCTGCTGTATGAGGGAGCCTTTCCGGCTATAGATCCGTGCGTCGCTGTGGAGGACTTCTTCTCTCTAACAAGAATGGAGAGGGGGGAGCGCCGGCGGTACCGGAATTCCTGCAACGTGGCGGTCGGGCGGGGAGCACGCTGCGACTGCGATATCGTCCCGGGCCCCGATACGCGCCAAAAGAGTGTTCTCGAGGCCCTGAATGCCGGTCCGTGCTCTGTTGATGAGCTAGTAGCCTGTACCGGACTCGCGGTTCGAGAACTCACCGCCGCTCTTGCCGAATTGGAACTCCAGGGATGTACCGCCCGGGCAGGGCCGGGGAAGTACATCCGGGCGCCCTGAGGGGATGGGATTAGAGCGGAGGGGATGATGCAGCCGGACGAAGATGGACCATCACTTCAACTGGCCGGAGATACCGGCCGGGCAATCTCGGCGTATATACGCGGACTCATTGCTGCCGACTACAGCGCTCGTACGATTGAGGCCTCAAGAAGAGATCTATGCCAGTTCGAGGCCTACCTGAAGACCCGCGGGATTGAATCATTGGATGAGATAACCCGCAATGATGTGGTCGGTTTTGCTGCTGCGCTGGCTGATCCTGAAGGCTATCCTCTCTCTGCTGGGGAGATTCCTACCTGTACGTCTCCGATCCTCGATGAGGTGACGCGCGCGTGTCCTTATGCGCGTAGCACGGTAGCCCGAAAGTTATCAGTCCTTCGTAGCTTCTTGCGCTTCTGCGAAAAGAACGGTCTCGTGAGGGCGAATCCTGGCGCAGGCGTGACTTCGCCAAAACTACCCCGCCGGCTGCCGCAGGTCCTTTCGCCCGACCAGGTAGCTGGCTTGTTGGAGTCGATCGAGGGAACAAAGCCATTGGAGCTGCGCGATAGAGCACTTTTTGAGTTGCTATACTCATCCGGATTGCGCTGTCAGGAGGTACTAGATCTCAGACTGCGTGACGTCAATTTTGAGTCGTCCGAGATCCGGGTGAGAGGCAAAGGTCGTAAGGTGCGGCTGGTGCCTGTAGGCGAACCGGCGCTCGGCGCTCTGGAGCGCTACTTGCGAGAAGGACGAGTTCGATTGGTCAAGGAGGGTTCGCAGGAGGAACGCCTGTTCGTGAGCCGGAGAGGGCTTCCCTTGTCTTCTTCCGATGTCCAGCGACGTCTTGCCCGTCATTTGGCTTGTGCGGGGGCGCCTTCGGGTACATCGCCTCACACACTGCGTCATTCGTTTGCGACCCATCTCCTTGAAGGGGGTGCCGATCTGCGCGTGATACAGGAACTCCTTGGTCATTCGTCGCTACGGACCACTCAGGTGTACGCTCATGTATCTGCGGCCCACCTGCGGAAGACCTATCGTAAAGCGCACCCACGCGCTTAAGGGCCAGTCATGATCATTAATCCGGCCAAGCAGCATGATCTCGGCGAACAATGGCGCCTCTACAAGGAGCATGGTGACTCCCGCGCCCGGGATCAGTTAATACTTGCCTATTCGCCCCTGGTTAAGTACGTGGCCGGAAGGATGAGCAACGGTCTACCCGCCCATATCGATGAAGGGGATCTTGTTTCATACGGGCTCCTCGGATTGATCGGCGCCTTGGAGCGTTTCGATCCCTCGCGCAATATCAAGTTCGAGACCTACGCTGTTTCCAGGATAAAAGGCTCGATCATTGATGAACTGAGGGCGCTTGATTGGGTGCCGCGCTCTGTCCGGAGTTGGGCCCGAAAAGTCGAAGCGGCGGTCACGCGACTTGAAAACCGGCTTGCGCGAGCGCCAGCGGACGAAGAGATTGCGGCCGAACTTGGGGTGGGGGTAGATGAGTTTCAGGATATCCTGAACCAGATCAGCTGTGCCTCCATCGTGGCCTTGGACGAGTTCTGGGATGTGAGCAGTCCAGGCCACGAGAAGGTGAACCTGATCGACACCATCGAAGATACGGATGCGCCTGATCCTTCGAAGGCCTACCGGGTCCAGGTGGTCAAGGAGACCCTCGCTGCTGCCATCGAGAGGCTTCCCGAACGGGAGCGGACCGTCATCGGCCTGTATTACTACGAAGGCCTGACTCTTAAGGAGATAGGCGAAATCCTGGGAGTCACAGAGTCCCGTGTCTCGCAGCTTCACACGAAGGCGGTCCTACGTTTGCGTGGGCGCATCAAAGAAGACCTTGACCTGGATGCGCTCTCCGTCTAGATGCGGAGAATCGGGTTCTCCGATATTGGCGAATGTCGGCGTTCGCAGGTGCTTATGCTTCCTTGTGGTAAACTGCTCGAACTGTGCCGTCGAACCTGAGAGCAACCGCCTCGGTGGTGCCGGATCACCGGTTCCGGAGCGATCCTCAGAGAATCAGTTACGCAAAACCAGAGTGAGGTACGCATGCCTGCAGCATCAATGAAGCAACTCCTGGAATCAGGGGTGCACTTCGGTCACCAGACACGCCGGTGGAATCCCAAAATGAAGCCCTATATCTTCACGGAGCGGGGCGGCATCCACATAATCGATCTGCAGCAGACCACAGTTCTTCTGGATCGAGCCTATGACTTCGTCCGCAATATCGCCAGCCGGGGAGGCACGGTCCTGTTCGTGGGTACGAAGAAGCAGTGCCAAGATGTCATCAAAGAGGAGGCCGAGCGGGTCGGCATGCCTTACGTGTCGCATCGGTGGCTCGGCGGATTGCTGACCAACTTCTCCACCATCGAGAACCGGATCAAGCGTCTGCATGAACTGCGCAAACTCAAAGAAGAGAACCAGCTCAGCCTACTGCCCACCAAAGAGCGTATGGCGATGGAGCGCGAGCTTGAAAAGCTTGAGGTCAATCTGGGCGGGGTGAGCATTATGACCCGCCTGCCCGACGCGGTCTTCGTCGCTGATCCAAAACGCGAAGCGATCGGCACCAAAGAGGTGAATAAGCTGGGATTGCCTCTCATCGGTCTATGCGACACCAACTGTGACCCAGATGAGGTTGAATACCTGATACCGGGCAATGATGACGCCATCCGATCCTGCAGCCTGATAGTGAAGACACTGGCCCGGGCCGTCGAGGAGGGGAAGGCAAAGATCCAGGTTTCCGAGTTCTTGGCGGCTGAAGCCGCCCGTGCTGCACAGTCTGAGTACAGACCCTATAACTCTGGCGAGCGCGAAGGAGCGCCGTCTGAGGCGCGGCGGGGTGGTCGTGGTGCGCGTCCATCGTCAGGAGATCGCACTCAGGGCCGTTCTGGTCCACGGCAGGGGAGTGGCGGCCGCCAGGGTGCGGGTGGAACAGGTGGCGGTAGGCCGGCTTCTCGTGCCGGCGAGGCGCGTGTGCCGAGATCGCCGGGTGCTCCGTCGGGCCGCCGTCTGGCAGATTCTAAACCGGGCGCTTCATCCAAGAGAGAAGAAAAGCCGGCCGAAGTGAAAGCCGCTGTTGAGCCGGCAGAACACGTGGTGGCGGAGGAGCACGGTACGTCAGATGCCACTACGGCGCAGGTTGCCCCGGAGACCTTGGGGTCGCCCCAGGCTCAGGCGACGGAGGTCGCTGCTGCGGAAGTCTCTGCGACGGAAGCTGCCGCTACGGAGGCTGCAGTGGAGGAACCTGCAAAGACCGAACCGGAGGCCTGATCGGCATAAGCCGGTTTGCGTGCCTGGCGCGCTTGGGATTACAGGTAGTCCCAGGATCAACTGCAACGACGAACTATGTCTCGATGGAGGCTAACGATGGATATTGATGCCGGTTTGGTGAAGAAATTGCGCGAAGCCTGTGGGGCAGGCATCATGGACTGTAAGATGGCGCTGACAGAGGCGCAGGGCGATATGGATGAGGCCGTTAAGATCCTGCGGAAGAAGGGAATGGCCACCGCCGACAAGAAAGCCGCAAGGGCGACGAACGAAGGCGCCGTTGATTCCTATATTCACTCCGGAGCCAAGGTTGGTGTTCTGATCGAGGTCGCCTGCGAGACCGATTTCGTGGCGCGCAATGAGGATTTCAAGGCTTTTGTTCATGATGTTGCCATGCATATTGCCGCGGCCGGTCCGCTGTGGGTCTCACGTGACGATGTTCCCGAGGAAACGAAGGCGTCCGAACTCGAGATCTATGCTGCGCAGGCAAAGCAATCGGGTAAGCCGGAAAGCGTGATTCAGAAGATCGCCGAAGGAAAGCTGAATAAGTGGTACTCCACTGTGGTGTTGCTGGAGCAGGAGTTCGTGAAAGATCCGGAGAAGACCATTGACGATCTGCGTTGCGAACTCATAGGCAAAATCGGTGAGAATATCGAGATACGGCGGTTCGCGCGCTTCCGCGTGGGCGACGAGGTGGCCTAGGGGCGGTTTCTACCTGTTCAAGAAGCCTCGGGACAGACTGGTGTCACTGAGGGATATCCGAAGCGAGGTGACATGACCCAGCAACCAGTGTGTAAGAGGGTTTTGCTCAAGCTTAGCGGCGAGGCCCTCATGGGTGACCTCAAGTACGGGATCGATCCCCAAAGGCTGCGTTCTATTGCGGCCGAGATAAGCCATGTGGTCGGTGGTGGCACCGAATTGGCCGTCGTGGTAGGAGGCGGCAACATCTTTCGGGGAGTCTCGGGGGCATCTCAAGGGATAGACCGGACTGCTGCCGACTACATGGGCATGCTGGCCACGGTGATGAATTCTGTGGCTCTTCAGGACGCTCTGCGCAAAGTTGCCGTGGATTCCCGTGTCCAATCCGCCATCCACATGCAGGAAGTCTGCGAGCCGTATATTCGGGGCCGCGCGATCCGTCATTTGGAGAAGGGGAGGGTTGTCATCTTT
>CAZOJR010000054.1:410-9912 GCA_964580165.1 uncultured Gaiellales bacterium | reverse complement strand
AACTGAACGGCGCGTCGTTGGTGGCTGTTGTGAGTATAGGCGACATAGACGTGCTCATTCCGGGCGATGCTGAGGCCGATGTGCTCCAGCGATATTATCTGCCACCGGTGGAGATAATCGTGGTTCCACACCACGGCAGCCGGGACGCAGTGTCCGAGTCACTTCTCGCCGGACTGGATGCACGAGCCGCCGTTGTCTCTGTGGGGCAGGGGAACTCCTTCGGGCATCCGGACGCGGAGACGATTTCTCTTCTTCAGGATACCGTTGGCACCGTCTTGCGCACCGACACTTCCGGTTGGGTATCCTGTAAGGTGAAAGGAGATTCAACTATGGTGATAGCCGCGGAGAAGATGCATGCCGGTGAATAACAGAGCCCGCCGGCCTCTGAAGCCGGCCTACTTGATCGTGGGAGACGATCTGCCCAAGGTAGAAGTCGCGCTCAAGCGTCTCAAGGCCCGCATAGTAGAGCAGTCGGGCTGCGACCTCAATATTGACGAATTCGACGCGTCGGCAGACTCCGCGATCGAAGTGGTCAACGCCGCGAATACTCTGGCATTCTTGAGTGGCATCAGGCTGGTTCTGGTCCACCGGGTTCAAGCCTGGCTCAAGGCCGACAAGGATGTCGTTGCAGCGTATCTGCGGTCTCCGGCTCCCGACTCATGCTTGACCTTGGTGGCGGAGAAGCTCCCTCCGGCAGACGTTCTTCGCGCGGCAATGAGGGAGCACGGAGAAGTGCTCGAATATCTCGCGCCCAAAGAGAGTCAGTTGCCCCAGTGGTTGGTGCAGGAAGCGGCTAATCGTTTGCAGATGGATATTGGCCTCGAAGAGGCCCGCCTCATGGTGCGGCGCTGCGGAGACAACCAGAACATACTTCTGCGTGAACTTGAGAAGTTGCACCTGTATGCCGACGGGCGGCGAGTTGTGGCAGACGATATCCGCCTGCTTGCGACGCCCAGCGTAGAGGCCAGCATCTTCGACTTGCTTGATTCGCTGGCGCTTGGCAGGGGAGCGGCTGCCTTTGCCGCCGCCGATGACCTGCTCGCCATGAACGAGAGGACCGAGGTGCTTTTCAGCCGTATCCTACGTCATTTTCAGAACCTGAGCCGGGTGGCGGCCATGAGGGACGAGGGCATGGGAAAGGAAGCCATCCAGGCGGAGCTGAAGATGAAGCCGTACCCGGTGCGCAAGCTGATGGAGCAATCGTCACTGCTGGGCGTAGATGGCATCTCACGTAGACTGGCCGTGCTGGCTGAGACCGACGCGCGCATGAAGGGGATGGGCGCTCTTACGGACGAGATAGAACTGCAGCTGTGCCTCGGCAGGCTCTTGAACGCGTGATACGCCTGTATGCGATTGGCCGGCTGAATAACGTGGCCGTTGCCCGGCAAAGCAACACCACGACTACCCTGTGGAACAATGCCCCAACTATCCCACGGAAATGGGTCGCGCGTCGCGGAGGATTCTTTGAAAGAAGGGCTCTAGAGCTGGGAGAGAAGTCGCGCCACTCTCGACTTTTTGTGTGCCGCGTTGTTGCCGTGAATTGCATGGCGGGCGGCGGCTTTGTCGATGGTGGATGTCAGCTTCTTGGCCGTCTGAGCAGCGCTGTTGGTGTCGCCGGCGGCGATGGAGTCTTTCAGGCGCCGAAAGTAGGTCTTGATGGACGACGTATAGCGCAGGTTCTCCAACCGTTGGCGCTGAGCGATGCGGACCCGCTTGCGCTGCTGCTTCGTATTAGCCAATCTTTATTCCTCCCGTCTTCCCTTCAAAGTCGGAGCAGTCTAGCATAACCCTCGCATATGGGCAATGAGACCAAAAAGCGTCTTGCGGCTGCGGCTGCCTTTCTCGTGATCGCAACCGCCGGCTCCCGGATCCTGGGATTGATCCGGGAGATAGCTATGGTTGGCTACCTGGGCTTGGGCGCTGAGATGGGTGGCTTCACTGTGGCTATGAAGGTGCCCAATCTCGTACGTACTCTACTGGCCGACACGGCTCTTTCGGCCGCCTTCATCCCTGTCTTTTCGAGCCTGCTGGAGAAAGAGCGCCGTCGCGAGGCCTGGCAGGTGGCTTTTACAGTGACGGTGCTTGCCGCCGGTGTGCTGGGAGTGGTCACTGTACTCGGTATGGTCTTTGCTCCTGAGGTTATCAAGGTGGTCGCTCCCGGCTGGAGCAGCAAGTATCCGGATACTGTGGAACTGACCGTCTCCCTTATGCGTGTCATGTTTCCCACGGTGGTGGTGATGGGTATTGCGGGCATCTTCATGGGGATTCTCAACTCGTACAACCATTTCACCATGCCGGCAGTAGCGCCCATAGTCTGGAATATCATCATTATCGGTGTGGTGGTGGCGTTCTCAGGCAGGTACGGTTTTCGTGCTCTGGCTTGGGGCGTGATGTTGGGTACCGTTGCCGAACTTCTTCTGCAGGTACCCTCGGTCTGGAAGCGCCGTTGGAAACGGGAGGATGACGCGCAGGCCGGTACACCGGCCTGCGCGGTCATGCCGGGTGAGGCGCTGGATGAGGCCGCCGCGCTCGATCGCCGCTGGTCTCCGTGGCACCTGGATTTGCATAGCCCGGAGGTGCGGAGGGTGGGGATCCTTCTCGGGCCCGTGATACTCAGCTTGGGAATCATCAACTTTAACTCTTTCATCGGCACCGTGGTCGCCGCGCTCATAAGCGAAGAAGCTCCCGCTTACATCGACAAGGCCTTTCGCCTGTTTCAACTACCGCAGGGAGTGTTTGCTATCGCGATCGGGACGGTATTGTTTCCAGCGCTGTCACGTCATGGCACAGCCAAACGGATGGCGGAATTCCGCGATGATCTGTCTTTGGGAATCCGGCAGATTTTCTTCGTAACCCTGCCGTTCTCCGCGTTCTTCTCAGTACTAGCTGTACCCACGGTGCGGCTTATCTATGAGCACGGCGAGGCCCTTGGTGATGAGGCGGCGATCTCGGGTGTAGGATCGGCTCTCCTCTTCTTCAGCGTGGGCATGGCCTTCGTGAGCGTGAACACGCTGCTCAACCGGGCGTTTTACAGCATCCAGAAGACCTGGGTGCCGCTGATCATGGGCGTTGTCAATCTTGCGGTCAATGCGGCCCTCATGCTGCTTCTCTATAAGCCGATGGGTGTTGGGGGCATCACGCTTTCCACATCGGTTGTGAGCCTCATTAACTTCTTTGGCTTGATGCTTCTCCTCGGTCCGCGTATCGGAGGCGTGGACGCGCGCCGCGTGGCTTCGTCGGCGGGCAAAGCGGTTGTGGCCCTCATCCCGTTGGCAGGGGCGGCTTATGGGGTGTGGTACGGACTGGATGTTGCTCTGGGCAGGAGTCTTTGGGCGCAGATCGTGTCGGTATGCCTGGCATATGCGGCCGGAGGCGTTGCCTACTGCCTGGCTGCGTGGGCTCTACGGATGCCTGAGCTGCGGGACGTGCTGGATATCGTTAGGCGTCGCCGGGAGGCTCGATCGACTGAAGAGGTTATCGACCTCGAAGGTGGAGGGTAGCGCACTGGCAGACGAAGCAGTTACGTCCGTCGGCTTTCGCGTTGTACAGGCGTTCGTCGGCAAGGCTTAGCAAAGCTTCTATAGAGAACTCGTCGCGTGAAAACTCCGAGCTGTCCGCAAGTCCGCAGCTGAAAGTCAACCGTATCTCTTGCCCGTTGAATACCAAAGCCCGGTTGCGCACTGTCTCCATGATCCGGTCGATCATCTCGGCCGTTTCCCCTGTCCTGCTGCTCCTGGATACGATAACGAACTCTTCACCACCGTATCGGCCGAGAAGATCGTGTTTTCTGATCACTGAGCCCAGCGTATGGGCAAACTCCTTCAGGGCGAAATCGCCCGCCGCGTGGCCGTAAGTGTCGTTGACCGTCTTGAAATTATCGAGGTCGAGAATCGATACGCAGAACTCCAGACCACCGCGGGAGTGCTCACCGGCCATCTCTCCGAGCCGGTCGAAGATATAGCGCCGGTTGTACACGTTGGTGAGCGGGTCGCGGATGGCGAGTTCCCGGATTTGCTCTTCCAATGCCATCTTTTCGGTAACGTCTCTGCACACGCAGAAAATCAGCTTCTGTCCGCCGATCACGGCCCCGTTACTGCTTATCTCCACCTCAAAGTACGTGCCATCCTTACGGCGGTGACGTGTCTGGAAGTGATCTCCCTCTGCGCCTACCGTATCGAGCATCTCCAGGAGTTTTTGCTTTGAGAAATCGGTGTTCCACTCCCATATGCGGAGTTGATAGACCTCCTCCACCGAGTAACCGAGCATGTGAGCATATTCTTTGTTGGCTTCATACACGCTGCCATCGCGGTTGATAACCACGATGCCGTCTCTGGACTGCTCGACAAGGATGCGCCGTCGGGAGATCTCGTCCTTGAGTAGTTCCTCCGTCTGCTTGCGCTCGGTGATGTCCCTGATGTGTTCAATGGCTCCCATGACCCGGCCGCTACCGTCAACGATCCGGTGCACCGTTGCTTCCATCCATTCGGTGGAGCCTTGCTCGGATTCGCGGGTGAAGACACATGAGGGCTTTGCTGGCCTTGAGTCCAAGAGATACGGGCACTCTACGCAGGGGTCCTGTCTGCCATGAAGGACCTCGTAACACTTCCTTCCGGCCAATGGGAGTTCAGAATGGCACCACTCTTCTATCCATCTGTTTGCCAGTAGGATATTCGCTTCTTCGTCCAAGAAGAGAAAGCCGTCCTGGACGGCATCTAGAAGACTATCCAGTAGGTCCCGGCATTTCATGTCGTAGTGATGCAGAATCCTTGTCGTTGAGCTTTCCCGCGCAGCCGGACTCGGCCCCAGTGCCCACCGATCGAAGTCCGGTACTGTTATCGGCAGTCTGGTCGAAGGTATTAGGGCTTCGTCCTGGAATTCTGAGCGTGCTCTGCTGTTGCCGATAACATAGCCCAGCTCAGAACACGCCGGGGTATAAGCCGCCATCCATCAATATATTCTGGCCGGTGATATAACCTGCGTGCGTGCTGCAGAGAAAAGCGCACATGTGCCCGAACTCCGACACGTCGCCGAGGCGCTTGGCAGGCACGGTGGCCTCCCACTGTGCGGCGATGTCGTCCTCAGAACTACCCGCGCGCTCTGCCGACGCGATGAACCCCTCGCGGAGGCGTTCGGTATCGAAGTACCCGGGAAGAAGATTGTTGATGGTGACATTCCTGCCGGCCACTGAGCGAGCCACACCTGCCACAAACGCCGTCAACCCGGCCCGAGCCCCACTCGACAGGTCCAGTCCGGCAAGTGGCATTTTCACGCCGATCGAGGTGATGTTCACGATGCGCCCGAATCCCCTGTCCGCCATCGGGTCGATGACTCTCTGGATGAGTTCAATGGGTGTCACCATGTTCATCGTCACGCCGGCCAGCATGGCCGGCCGATCTAGAGCGCGGAAATCGCGGAACGGCGGGCCACCGTTGTTGTTGACGAGAATGTCCGGTTCTGGGCATGCGGCCAGCAAAGCCACCTGGCCTTCGGGGGTGCCGACATCGGCCACTACCGATACTACATCGATACCGGTAATCCGACGGATGTCATCAGCGGCTCCGGCGAGCGTGATTGGATCGCGACCGTTGATGACTAGGGATACGCCTGCCTCTGCGAGCGCGAGCGCACAGGCTTTGCCGAGCCCCCGGCTCGACGCGCAGACGATGGCTCTCTTACCGCGAATCCCGAGGTCCATGGTTGCCTCCCAGTGAGTATGGTTTGCGTGTATCAGCGTATATCAGTTCGGCGGAGCGAGGTTCTCGGGTCTCCGGTATTGTCTCGGCATTGCCGACTCGGTCACTGACCACCTCCCTTTCCGCTAGAATATCCGCCCTGATGGGAGCCTTCGATCACATTCGCAACTTCTCCATAATCGCGCATATCGACCACGGCAAGTCGACTCTGGCTGACCGCATTCTCCAGATTACAAACACCGTGGCCGAGCGGGAAATGCGTGAGCAGATTCTCGACCGCATGGATCTGGAGCGTGAGCGGGGTATCACTATCAAGGCCCAGGCAGTACGTATCTACTACAAGGCCGAGGACGGGCGCGAATACCAGTTCAACCTGATTGATACGCCGGGCCACGTCGACTTCACCTATGAAGTGTCTCGGAGCCTGGCTGCCTGTGAGGGGGCCATTCTCGTGGTCGATGCTACCCAAGGGGTTGAGGCGCAAACTCTTGCCAATACTCTTCTTGCTCTTGAGAACGACCTCGAGATAGTTCCGGTGCTCAACAAAATCGACCTCCCCGGGGCCGAACCCGAGAAGCGGGCCGAGGAGATCACTACCGTCATCGGATGTCCACGCTCCGATATTCTCATGATTTCAGCCAAGACCGGCGAGGGAGTGCCGGCAGTGCTGGAAGCGGTGGTCAACCGCGTGCCGCCGCCTAAGGGTGAGCCGGACGGACCGCCACGGGCGCTAATCTTCGATTCGGTCTACGACCAGTACCGGGGAGTCGTCGCTTTTGTTCGTGTGCACGACGGCAGCTTTCGCAAGGATGATCCCCTGCTCGCTATGGCCACGGGGCGTCGCAGCGAGACAGAAGAGGTGGGTATCTTCAGCCCTGACATGCGCAAGACCGATGTGCTGAGAGCGGGGGAAGTGGGTTATATCATCCCCGGAATCAAAGAGGTCGCTGATCTCCGGGTGGGCGATACGCTCACCAGCGCTACCACACCGGCGGCCGAGCCGCTTCCCGGCTACCGGGACATCACTCCCATGGTTTTCTGCGGGCTCTTCCCGATCGACGGCGAGGATTACCCGGAACTGCGCGATGCCTTGGAGAAACTCAAACTCAACGATGCCTCTCTTCACTACGAGCCGGAGACTTCCAAAGCTCTGGGTTTCGGCTTTCGCTGTGGTTTTTTGGGGTTGCTCCACATGGACATCATCCGGGAGCGCCTGGAGAGAGAGTTCGGCCTGAACCTGCTTGCCACTACGCCCAACGTGCGCTACGAAGTCGAGTTGGTGAGCGGTGAGGTGCTTTCCATCAGCAACCCAGTAGAGTTTCCCGACGCGGGCTCCATTAAAGAAGTGCGTGAACCCTACATCGCCGCTACCATCTTGGTGCCGGCGGAGTTCGTTGGTCCCGTGATGGAGCTCTGCAACGACAAGAGGGGCCGCTTCGAGCGCATGGAGTACCTGACCTCCGACCGGGTACGGCTGGGCTACGCTCTGCCGCTGGCCGAGATAGTCCTAGATTTCTACGATCTGCTCAAGACTCGAAGCCGCGGCTACGCCAGCCTCGACTATGAGCTGAAGGATTATGAGCCCGGTGATCTCGTACGGTTGGATATCCGCATTGCCGGAGAAGTGGTGGACGCTCTCAGCCTGATTGTGCACTCCGACCGGGCATATACAGTGGGCCGCGGTTTGGCGGAGCGGTTGCGCAAGAAGATTCCCCGGCAGTTGTTCGAGATAGCCATCCAGGCCGCCGTTGGGAGCCGGATCATCGCGCGCGAAAGTGTAGCGGCGCTGCGTAAAGACGTACTGGCCAAATGTTATGGCGGCGACATCACTCGCAAGCGTAAGTTGCTGGAGAAGCAGAAGGCGGGCAAGAAACGGATGAAAATGGTGGGAAACGTGGAAATCCCGCAAGAAGCGTTTCTAGCCGTACTTGACCTGGGCGAAGGGAAAGAGGGGAAGAGATGACCGTCGAATATGTGGTGCTTGGAATCCTCTTGATAGTCGCGGGCGCGCTGCAGGCCTGGCTGCGTCACGGACCGGCGGGCAAGGCCATCCGTGCCGAGCAAGAAGTCGTTGCGGAGCGGCGGGCCAAGGCGGGCATGGCCTCCGTGGCAGACAAACGTAGAGGGAAAATCTGGAGCTCGTGGACGGCCGTCCTGGGTGGCGTGAGTGCTCTGCTCGGGGTTGTGTTGGTGGTTATGGGATTAATGGGGCGATGAGGCATCTTTACGTCCACATTCCCTTCTGCCGGACGCCGTGTGCCTACTGTGATTTTGCCTCAGAACCGGTTGGCCCTCATGCCCGGATGGGCACGGTGGACCGTTACATCGAGGCCTTGCAGGACGAACTTGGAGAGTGGGCAGGCGTGGGGGGCGGAGACGGGCGGACTGGGGGAGTCGATGAGGAGCGGCGGGCCGCGGGGCTCTTCCAAACCGTCTATCTGGGCGGTGGAACTCCTACCGTTGTTGCTCCTGATCGTCTGCTCGGGCTTGTCCGGGATTTGGCCACACGGCTTGGGATTACACCAGGAGTAATAGTTCAGCAGTCCGTTGGCGTTTCAGCTCCGGAATTCACCATCGAAGCTAATCCGGGCACAATCGACTCGGACATACTCCGGCGGTTGTGTGAAGCCGGGGTTACGCGGTTGTCCGTGGGGGTGCAGTCCTTCGTGCCTCAGCTCCGCACGGCGCTTGGGCGGCGTGTCTCGCAAAGGGAGATAGAGGATGCGCTGGCCGCCGTCATCGCGACGGGCTGGAAAGAGTGGAATATGGATCTGGTGTTCGGCATACCAGGGCAGACATGGGGAGACGCGGCCGCCGATATTGACGCGGCTGTCTCGGCACGTCCCACCCATATCTCCTTGTATGATCTGACCTATACGCGGGCGTTCCGCACCAGGGTGGACGCGACCCTCGGCGCCGGGGCCCGGAGGGCCGCCGGCGCCTTCGCGGAGAAACACTATGCCGATGCCGCCGCCAAACTCGAGGCTGCCGGATACCGGCGCTATGAGGTCTCGAATTTTGCTATTCCGGGCCATGAATGCCGGCACAATCAGGCCTACTGGCGCGGCGAGGACTACTTGGGTGTCGGTGCCTCGGCCGTCTCCACGTTTGGGATGGAGAGGCGCACCAATCCGCGATCAGTCCGGGACTATCTGGCCGGGCGGCCGGCCCAGGTCGAGTTGCTGTCTCAGGAGACGCGCATGTGGGAGAAGGCAATGCTGGGACTGCGAACCAGCGACGGAGTCGATGAAGCCGCAGTGCTTCCAGTGGTCGATCATATTGCTCGCGACCGGCTTCTTGCTCAGGGCTGTCTGGAGAGGCGCTATGGTAAACTTCGGTTGAATCCAGGTTTTTTGGATGTCAGCAACACGGTCATCGGAGCGCTCCTGGTTCGCCCAGGAGAGTCGTAGCTCATACACGCCGGCAGGCGATGGTACTCACAGAGCGACAACGTACGATACTCAACGCCGTCACCGAGCGGTATATCAACTCGGGCACGCCCGTGTCTTCGAAGGAGCTGGTAGGCGCCGCCGGCCTGCGTGTCTCCTCGTCGACGGTGAGGAACGAGTTTGCCCTACTCGAAGAAAAGGGTTACCTCACTCATCCATATACTTCGGCGGGGCGGGTTCCTACTGATCTTGGCTATCGTGAGTTTGTCGATCAGTTGATGAGCGGCGCCTTCCCGCGTTCGGGTTCCCGTATTGGGGCTCGGTCCGGTCCGGTGAGCGCCATTATGCCTGAGGATCTGGCTACCGAGATCGATACTGCTCTCCGTCAGGCCACCGACTCCATGTCGAGGGCTACGAATC
>CAZOJR010000054.1:0-400 GCA_964580165.1 uncultured Gaiellales bacterium | reverse complement strand
TGACTCTCGCGCCTCGTATGAGCGGCGCCCGGTTGTGCCACGTGGAGTTGCTCACGTTGCATCCTCATCAGCTGATGTATGTGTTCATCGTCTCCACTGGGGCTGTGTTGAAAGGTGTCGTAGAATGGCCGCAGGCCATCGATTCTGGACTTGTGGAGTGGGCCAGAACATATTTGAACGAGGTCTTTGACGATCAGGTTCTCACCGGTCGGTTGATCCGGCGGGCGCTTGAGAATCCCGAACTCAGCCCTCGAGAGGCCGGTCTGCTACGGGAGCTGGCTCCCGCGTTCGAGAAACTGGTAGACGAACAGTATCAGGAGGAGCTGTATGTAGGGGGAGCGTCTCGTCTGCTGGCCGAACCCCTGCTGGAGGATATATCGTCTCTCCGCGATCTGTTGAC
>CAZOJR010000053.1:0-10036 GCA_964580165.1 uncultured Gaiellales bacterium | reverse complement strand
GGCCTCCGAGATATCCGATGAGTTGCGCGACCGCCTGCAAGAGGCCGCAGTCGATGGGAGGACAAGCTGCGTCGCGTGTTGGGAGATCGCGAAGATACTTGGTATAGCGAAGATGGATGTGTCGGCGGGTTGTGAGCTCTTGGGGCTGAAGGTGGCCAACTGTCAGTTGGGAGCTTTCTAAACGGGCGAACACGACGCCGGGCCGGAGGCTATGGGGAGGAGTCTTGGGCTTTGTCGCGGGATGGAGACGCCCCGGCGGCTCTGGTATCTTATTGCGTCATCGATCGAAGGAACAACGCGTCTCGTGGCAAGACCGAGTAAGAACAAAGGACGTAAGCGCGGCCGCCGGCGGCTGCGTATTCTTATCACGGTTTCCTCGATCCTCTTCGTTTTGCTACTCGGCCTGCTGATCGATTCTGCCCTCTACTACGGCAAAATACATGGCGGGGTGAGTATTTCGGGTCGCAGCATGAGCGGCTTGACCCGGGATGAGGCAACGGCTGCGCTCACCAGATTGGCTGACGAGGCCGCCCAGAATCCTATTGCCCTGAGGAGTGGGGATAGAACGTGGTCGGTCATGCCCAGCGATGTGGGCACTACCATCGATGTGCAGAGGGGCGTGTCGGAGGCCATGGATGTCACCCGGGGCAGCAATTTCGTTGTTGATCTCTTCCGCCGCTTCACGCTCTACTTCAGTGGAGAGGATGTAGCTCTACGAGGAACCGTAGACAGCGTCATGATGGACGAGGTATTGAACGAGATTGCTCAAGAGATCGATATCCCTGCTGTTAATCCAGGTTTGATCATTGATGAGGGCAACATCAGGGTTGTCGACGGACAGAAGGGGAGTGTGGTCGACCGGAATAGACTACGGGCGCAACTTAAGGATCTTCTTTTCAGCCTGCACTCGACCGAGTTGGAGATTCCCATGCTTGTCGAAGAGCCCGCCATGAAGGTGGAGGATACACGAGAAGCGGTCGGTCAGGCTGAGATCATGATCAGCGGCTCCGTAACTCTCACCGATGGGGATCGGACTTGGAGCTTGACCCCCGAACAGATAGCGGCGTACATGGATTTTGCCACTGAGATGCAGAATGGGGTGGCGACGCTGATCCCCTTCCTATCGGCCGAGAAGCTCAGTCCCTTCCTGGACGAGGTCGCGACTGCGGTGGCGAAAGACCCGGTCAACGCGACTTTCAAGGGCGACGGTACGCAGGCATGGGTCGTACCGGCGGTCACCGGGCGGGCGCTTGACTCCGAGAAAACAGCCGAAGCCCTGACGATCGCCGCGCTGAAGACCACCGGTCGAACGGCCACGGTGGTCGTGGCCACCATCGAACCTGACCGTACCACCGACGAAGCCAACTCGATGGGCATTAAGGATGTACTCGGAGAGTGCACCACCTCATGGGAGGGGAGCGCGGATCGGCAAACGAATGTGCGCATTACAGCTGAGTACGCGAGCAATGTCCTCTTGGCTCCCGGTGAGATTTACGATTTTGACGCACAGATCGGTCCGCGTACGGAAGAGCGTGGATATAAGAAGGCTGCAGGTATCACCGGGGGCGAGTTGGAGGATCAGTTGGGGGGTGGGATTTGTCAGGTGTCGACCACGCTTTTCAACGCGGCTCTGGATGCAGGTCTCGAGATCATCGAGCGGCAGAATCACTCCATCTACATTGACCACTATCCCAAAGGCAGGGACGCGACCGTCAGCGCCGGCGGACCGAATATGCGCTTCCGCAACGATACTGAGCACTACATTCTCGTGCGGGGAGTCTCCAACGGCATCACGACCAAGTTCGTCATCTACGGCACCGATGAAGGCCGCTCTGTGAGTTTCGACATCAGCGATTTCTACGATGTGACCGAGCGAACCGATGTGACTATCCCCAATCCGTCTCTGGGAACGGGAACCACAGTTATCAAGAGTGAGGGTCAGCCGGGAAGATCGATCAAAGTGGTGTACACGGTCAAAGCAAAGGATGGATCGGTGATTCGAAAGGATGCATTCGTCAGCACCTGGAAGATGATGCCCCGCCAGATCGAGGTCGGCACCGGCACAACCACGACGACCAAGCCGGCAACCACCACCACAGCATCAACGACAACCACCGTGACAACGGCTCCGGCTTCTTCCGACTAAGAGCTCGTTTCAAAATGAAGCTGCGGCGGAACAGACGTCGCTAGACGTTGTATACCTCGGGCCCTAGCGTTTTGACCCAGTTCTGCGCCAGTACTTTCTGAGCCTCTTCGGTCTTGTCTACGCCGAGGATGATGATGGCATTGTTGTCGATTCTGCCCAGGTGGGGATAGAGGTAGTGAACGTTGATTCCGGCAGCCCTAAGAGGCTTGAGAACGGCATTTATGCCTCCGGGGTGGTCAGGCGCCTCGACGGCGAGCACATCGGTCTCCTTTGGGCTGTAGCCGTTGCCCGTGAGGATGTTCTTCGCCTTCTCGGGGTCGTCTACCACGAAGCGGACGGTGCTGATATCGGAGGTATCGGCCACAGATATGGCCCTGATATTCACACCCTCCCTACCAAGGATTTCGCTGACCGTGGAGAAGCTCCCCGGCACATTGCTCAGGCTGACCGACAATTGCTTGATGATCATGTGTGGTCCTTTGCGTATGCGTAACCCAGCGCCAGGGCTTTCTTGTTGAGGTCGATGAGCCGGGCCTTGCTCTCGCCCAGTATCTTCACGAGATTCTCCAGCATCGCGTCATAGGAAATCATGTTGCTTGCCTTGATGAGCGCCCCCAACATGATCATGTTGGCCACCTTGATGGTGCCTAGTTCCTCCGCGAGTTCACTGGTGGGGATCGCAAGTATCTCTATGTCGCTCCTGGCCGATTCGGTGTTCACAAGCGACGAATTCGCGCAGAGCAGACCACCAGCTTGGAGAATGCCTTGAAACCTGGCGAAAGACGGCTGGTTCATCGCGACGACGTATTCTGGTTCCGAAGCTACAGGGGAAGCGATCTCCTCATCGGAGACAACGACTGTGCAGTTGGCTGTGCCGCCTCTCACCTCTACTCCATAGCTCGGAAAGTAGGTGACGTGTTTGTTCTGTAGCATGGCGGCCGTGGCCAAGGTCGATCCCATGGAGAGGACGCCCTGACCGCCGAACCCTGAGATAATCGTGCTTACGAGCATGCGATGTCCTTAATGACACCTAGCGGGAATTCTCTGCTCACGACCTTGTCTATCCACTCGCAGGCTTCGCGAGGGGTCATCTTCCAGTTGACGGGACAAGGGGAGAGAATTTCTACAAGGGAGAATCCACATCCATCGAGCTGACGCCGGAACGCGGTGCCGATTGCTCGCTTCGTCTTTTTGACGGCGTTGGGGTTGTTGACAGTGACGCGTTCCAGGTAGGCAACGCCGTCGAGCTTCGCAAATACCTCGCAGATTCTCACTGGATAACCGGCGATTGCGGAATCCCGCCCCCCTGGGGTGGTGGTGGTCACCTGTCCGGTGAGCGTAGTCGGTGCCATTTGGCCACCGGTCATACCGTATACGCCGTTGTTGACAAATATGACCGTGATGTTCTCACCTCGATTGGCAGCATGGAAGCCTTCGGCCGTGCCTATCGCGGCGAGATCGCCGTCGCCCTGGTAGGAAAAGACCAGGTTCTGGGGCCTTACCCGCTTGATGCCGGTTGCAACCGCGGCTCCGCGACCGTGGGCCGACTCGATCACGTCGATCTCGAAGTAGTTGTAGAGGAGCATGCCGCACCCGGCCGGGGCGACACATATGGCGCTTCCCTGAAGATCCATCTCTTCGATGACTTCCATAAGCAGGCGGTTGATGATGCCGTGGCCACACCCGGGGCAGTAGTGGAAGTGGGCCTCCTTGAGAAGTTTTGGTCGAGCGTATACTGTCTTCATTGTCTGGTCTTTTTGCCGTTGGATTGTGCCTGGTAGTAATGGCGGGAGATAATACGGGACAGTTCGATAGGCATCGGGATGACCCCCCCGGGACGCCCATAGAAGTGCACCCGTCCTCCTCCGTTCAGTGCCAACCTCACGTCATCTATCATCTGGCCCGTGCTCATTTCGAATACGAAAAAGTCGCTCACCGTTTTTGCCATCTCCTGAAGGGCGGCGGCGGGAAAGGGCCAGAGCGTGATGGGTCTGAGCAGGCCGACCTTCAGGTTTTCCTCGCGCAGCCTTTTGATAGCTCCCTTGGCGATGCGAGCGCCGATACCGTAAGCAACGACGACCATCTCGGCGTCGTCGACGAGATAGGTGTCATAGCGCACTTCTTTCTGCTCCATAAGCTTGAACTTGCGGAAGAGTTTCCAGTTGTGCTCTTCTTGGAGCTTGGTATCGAAGATGAGCGAGTGTATCTTGCGCGCAGGCCGGTCGCTGGCTCCCGTAAGGATGTAGTCCTTCTCGTAGTCGGGAGGGCGTTTGAGGCCATTGAAATCTACAGGCTCCATCATCTGTCCCAGCATACCGTCACCGAGGACTATGGTGGGATTGCGGTACTTATCGGCCAGATCGAAGGCGAGGGGCATGACCTCTGTCAGCTCCTGTACTGAGCCGGGAGCGAGCACGATGGTCTTGTAATCCCCGTGGCCGCCTCCTCGTGTCGCTTGAAAATAGTCCGACTGGGCGGCTGAAATATTCCCCATGCCCGGACCGCCTCTTACCATGTTGACAATGACGGCTGGAAGTTCGTCGGCCGCGAGGTACGATATGCCTTCTTGTTTGAGGCTTATCCCAGGGCCGCTCGATGAGGTCATTGTTCGCGCGCCTGCCGCGGATGCTCCAAGGACCATATTGATGGCTGCTATTTCACTCTCGGACTGGATGAACACTCCACCCACCTCGGCCATTCGCTTTGCCATATATTCCGTGAGCTCATTCTGGGGTGTAATGGGGTATCCGAAGTAGTGAGTGCATCCAGAGAGGATAGACGCTTCCCCCAAAGCGGCGTTTCCACTCATCAGACGCTTCATGCTCTCTCCACTTCGATGGCAACCTCGGGACACATGATGGCGCAGGTGCCGCAACCATTGCATTCGGCATCTTGGTAGAAGGCGGCGACAAAATAGCCCTTGAGATTCAGTTCGTCAGAAAGAACGATGCACTTTTTTGGACAGAAGTCGATGCAGAGGGCACAGCCCTTGCAGCGTTCCCTATCGATATAGATGTTACCCTTCAACGGTTGCTTCCTCTGTGTGTCCGCGCATATCTCTCGCCCGGGGGTTACTCCGTGCGTGGTCGAACGGCGCAGTCTTTCCATGGAGACGAATGCGGTACGGCGCACGCCTGAGACTTATACAAGGAATAGTATCGCAGAAACCCGTTTCCTTGACGGTGGCTGCCCTTGGGGTGCTGGAATTGTGTGTGCCGCCGGCCTATTCATCCGCCGTCTTGAGAACGAAGGCGTGGCGATCGTCTTTGGTGTTCACGGCGAGGAGAATCTTGATCTGCTCGATGCCCTGTCCGGGAGTTCTATCCGTTTTGTTACTACCCGGCATGAGCAGGGTGCGGCCTTCATGGCCGACGTTCACGGACGGTTGATCGGACGGGCGGGAGTCTGCCAGCACGCCAGCACGGCGTGTGCGTGCGCGCTCCCAAAACGATATCCGAGATCGTTCGCAAGGCCTAGTTGCACAGGCCGAGACACTTGTCGTCGGGCACGGCGTCATACGAGCGGGGGCGGGAGTCTCGGCGGCGGATCTCGTGCGCTTTGCTGAGGCTCTGAACATACCTGTCGCTACCACATTCATGGCCAGGGGGTCATACCATCTAGCCACTCTCTGTCTTCGTCCGTCTCTGTGGCACAAGGGCATTAGCGGCAGGCTTATTCACATCCATGCCATACCCCGCCGAGGTTGACGAAGATTATATTCTCGAGGCCGAGGTTATCGGTCAGATTGGAGTGAGTCTCGAAAGCATCGTGGCCCAGACCAGGCCGCACCGCCGCTCACTTGGTCCTTGGTTACACAGCAGCGCGCTTCTAAGTGACGTGGGTGCGCACAAGATCTGGGGGTGGCCCGTATGTACCCGGCGGAGCGTCCCAACACCTGTCTCATGCCGGACGGCCTGGCCGCCATGGGCGTTCGGCATGCGGGCGCTTTGGCTACGAAGATGCTGCTGCCGGACCGCCCGGCAGTGGCGGTTACTGGCGACGCCGGATTCCTTGTCAACTCACAGGAGTTGGAGACGGCGGTGTGGGAGAGGGTGGCCTTTGTGGTGCTTGTTTGGAATTCGGGACGCGGTTCAATAACCCCGACCTTGCGTACGCCCGGCGCTTTGGATCCACGCCGGGGTGCAGGGTTACGGCTGCCGAGCAACTGCTGCCGGTACTTCGATGCGTGCTGGACGATCCCGTTGTTTCCGTGGTGGATTGCCCGGTCGACTACCGCGAGAACCTGACTTTGGTGGAACATCTGGAGAGGAACTAGCCCACAGGTCGATGGCGCGCCTAGCCCAATTTCACTCCGACGCGGTGGTCGTGCCGGTCATCTATGAGAGGGATGGTGCCCTGGAGGCTCCCGGTCCGCTTGAGATCAGCACCATCTAGGGTGATGCTCCTCACACGCTCTTCCATAGCATGTTCTGGTTTCCCTCCGGAAGAGCCGGAACTGCTTTCTTCCCGCACTACAGTGATGTGGTAGAAGGTTTCGCGGTATCGATAGTGGATCTTGTATGACACCCACTCCTTGGGCATCAGCGGTACCAGCCGCAAACTATCCCCCTCCAAATGGAGCCCGAGGAGCGTTTCCACCACCAATCGGTACATCCAGCCAGCGGCGCCTGTATACCAGGTCCAGCCGCCCTTCCCGTGGTGCGGCGGGGTTGCGTAGATGTCGGCACATACGACGTACGGCTCGGTCTTGTAGATATCGATGTCTGCCGGCCCGCTGCTGTGACGGATGGGGTTAAGCAGCGAGAACAGTTCCCAAGCATGCTCGGTTTCGTTCATCATGGCGAATGCCATGGCAGCCCAGACCGCAGCGTGAGTGTACTGGCCTCCGTTTTCACGGACACCGGGTGCGTAGCCCTTGATGTACCCTGGTTCGAGAGCGGACGTGTCGAAGGGCGGGTCGAGCAGTTTGATAAGGCCCGCGTCGCTCTCGACCAAGAGTCTATCCACCGCCGCCATGGCTTGGCGGGCGCGCTGAGGGTCTCCGGCCCCGGAGATCACCGCCCAACTCTGGCTGATGGAGTCTATTCGGCATTCGTCGTTGGTCGAGGAACCCAAGGGCGTACCGTCGTCAAAGTACGCCCGGCGGTACCAGTCGCCGTCCCAGCCGTGCGTTTCTATGTTGCCCCGAAGCTTCTCCGCCTGCTCCGTGCACAGCTGGGCCAGTTCATCGTCGCCGCGTCGCCCGGCCAGGTCTCCAAATCGGCGTAGGTTGTCGGAAAGGAACCAGGCAAGCCACACGCTCTCGCCCTTGCCCTCGCGACCGATGAGGTTCATGCCGTCGTTCCAGTCGCCGGTCCCCATGAGCGGTAATCCATGACGGCCAAAGCGCAGGCCGTGCTTGATTGAACGCGCACAGTGCTCATATAGAGTTGCGAGTTCAGTTGACCGCTGCGGAAGGTCATAGTAGGCCTCTTCGTTCGGGC
Organism: uncultured Gaiellales bacterium; assembly: GCA_964580165.1. Classification (GTDB taxonomy): domain Bacteria; phylum Actinomycetota; class Thermoleophilia; order RBG-16-64-13; family RBG-16-64-13; genus RBG-16-64-13. Next base: position 2,446 of record CAZOJR010000053.1, on the reverse strand, counting down.
CCAATGCTCGGCCCTCCAGGAAGGGTACCTGTTCATCGAGTATGCCCGTATCTCCCGTCGAGAGCACGTACCGGCAGGTCGCGTATGGCAGCCAGAGATAGTCGTCAGACGAATGAGTTCGCACACCTTGTCCCTCGGGTGGATGCCACCAGTGCTGCACGTCACCCTCACGGAACTGGCGTTCAGCACAGCGTAGCAGGTGCTCGCGCGCTATCCACGGTGTGGAATGGACCAAGGCCATGGTGTCCTGTAACTGGTCGCGAAAACCGTAGGCACCGCCCGATTGATAGTAGCCGCTGCGCCCCCAAAGCCGGCAGGAGAGGGTCTGGTAGACCAGCCACCCGTTAGTCAGCACGTCGAGCGCACGGTCCGGAGTCTCGAGATATACGGCACCCAGAGTGTGGTTCCAGTGCGCCCATACTGCCTCCAGTGCTCGATGAGCGCCCGCCGGACTTCCAAATCGCTGAACCAGCTGCTGGGCTTCAGTCCGGCTGTTTGCCGCTCCAATCACAAACACAATGTCGCGCTCCTGCCCGTCGGCTAGCTCAAGCCGGGTCTGGACAGCCGCGCATGGATCGGGGCCGGCGCCTGTCCTGCCAGACAGGTGTACGCGATGCATGGCTGCCGGGTCTGTCAGGGAGCCGTTCCGACCGATGAACTCGGTGCGGTTTCCAGTGATAGTCCGCCGTCCTTCGCTCGCTTGGGCGAAGAACACTTGATTGGGCCGGTGACGGGAATAGGGATTGCGGGCGTACAGGGCCCCACTGCCAGCATCTTTCTCGGTCACAATGTGCATGAGATTGGCATGCCGCCACTCACCCAGCACCAACTCCCAGTACCCGGTGAGCGATATTTGCCGGGTGCGCCCCGAGCGGTTGCGTAGTTTTACTACCATGAACTTTACAGGCGCGTCCATGGCAACGTAGGTGGTCATCTCGGAGAAAATGCCAGATTCGAGGTGCTCAAAGATGCTATAGCCGAAGCCATGCCGGCACTCGTATCCCGAGCGGCCGCAGGCGGGTAGGGGAGTGGGAGACCAAAAGGCGCCTGTTTCCTCGTCCCGAATGTAAAGCGCCTCACCGCTACTGTCACTGACCGGATCATTATTGAAGGTAGTCAGACGGAACTCATGGGCGTTCTCCAGCCATGTATAGGCGCTCCCACTCTCGCTGACAACTGTTCCCAAAGCGGGACTTGCGATCACGTTCACCCACGGTGCAGGCGTGGTTCGCCCGGGTTCCAAGCTAATGACATATTCGCGGCCGTCGAGCGTGAAGCCGCCGAGTCCATTGTGAAAGATCCTGTCGCGCTCGGGCAGTGTCTCAATCGCTTCCATTGTCGCCTGGCGTGAGGGCTTGATGGTCGCCGGGAGGCGCTCAGGCGGGATGCGGCGTTGCACCTGTTCGGCAAGAGTCTCGATAGTGTCGGTGAGTACCACGCGGGCAACAGTCTGGAACAACACCCGATCCTCTTCAGAAAGCTCTTCCGCGCGCCGGACGAACACCCCCCCAGGCTTATCTACAACGGCAGCTTCGGGTCCCGCATGGACCAGGCCCATGATCTCGTCGTGGAGGACGGCCCGGTAGCTCGAGAAGTCCTCGTTGAGGATCACTAGGTCGGCGGCCAAGCCCTTAATTCTCCAGTAGGCATGGGCCTGTAGCGCCTGTCTTATAAGATCGACGCGATTCACGTCACCGATACGTACCAGGACGATAGGCAAGTCACCAGATATACCGAAGCGCCAGAGCCCAGACTGGCCGAGCTGATTTCGTTCGATGATACTGGGGGCGGCCCGCCTAAAAACGTTCCCATGGATAACTGACGCGGCCAGTCGCCCATAGATCTGTGCATCAGTCTCAGTGATGTTGAGGAGTCGCAGGATTTCCTGGCTTTGGAACCAGGCCATCTCGAACGCCCGCTCGACAAAATGCCGATCGCGATACTTCTCGATCAGAGCCAAAGCTGCTTCGCGAGTCTCCGCAATACCGGAGGCTATGTGCACCGTAGCCGATTCGTCGGCGGCCAGTGCTACCACGCCGCGGATTGCCACAATAGGGTCAAGGACCGGTCCCTCGGTGTTCGACAGGGCGACCGGTCCGTTGCTCTCGCTGAGCGCCGAGGGACTGGCAGCCGTTTTCCCCCGGCCCATGAATCGGGCGCGGTCGGTCTCGTGGGAGACATCGCTGACGAGGGAGCCGGGTGCCGCCAACAGATGGAACATCCAAGGCGTCTGTTCCCCCGGCTCTCGTGGCCGGCGTTTACAGAGGATGGCGCTCAGCTCGGGAAGAATCTCGGTCTGTACGAACAAGTTGCTGAACGCGCGGTGGGCCAAATCGGCGTTCAAGGGCGCCATGACCACCTCCGCGTAGCTCGTCATCTCGATCTCCCGGGAGACGTCGGACAGATTGGCGAGGGTGACGCGGCGGATTTCGACGTCGTCCTCAGG
>CAZOJR010000052.1:0-10077 GCA_964580165.1 uncultured Gaiellales bacterium | reverse complement strand
GGTGAACTGCATATCGACCTTGGGGTTGTTGTACTGATCGAATGAGCTCTGCGCACCGGTGAGCATTGATCCATCAAGAGCGGGCGGCGTTGTCACCACGAACCACTGGTCGGTCGTGTTTCCCACTTCCTTAGACCAAGCTATTATGCTCGTCCCCTCCGGAAGCGCGTCCTCCGACTCAGCTCCTGCCGCTGTTAAGGCGTCGGCTAGGCTCGTATATGGGGTACCGAAATCCTTGACATCGTAGAACTCGAGCACGGCGGTCTTCCCGATAATCTCGAGAGCCTCCTCCGGGTTGTCGATCCCAGGAAGCTGCACGCTGATCTTGGTATCACCCTGGCGCTGTATCTCCGGTTCGGCCACGCCCAGTTTGTTCACGCGGTTCTGGATAATCTCGATCGCCTGATCCATCTCGTCACTCGAGGCGTCTTTGGCCTCAAGAATAACCGCGAGACCTCCTTGAAGATCGAGACCGAGATTGGTCTTCGAGAGCGGGAATGCGAAATAGGCAGCCACTCCCAAGAGCACAGCCACCAACACCAGTATCCCTGCGTCACGCTTTACTCTGGACAAGGGCGCACCTTCCTAGGGAACAGTTAAATTACGACGATTACAACCACCGGCCGAGAACCTCTCCGGCTACAAGGCACGAGAATAGGTCACCGCGTGAGCACTGTCAACGACTGCCTGGCAGCAACAGGACCGCGTCGGGACTGTGCCCTCTTAACGAAGTGTCAGTCTTCTCGGTGTCCGAAATCAGGATTCGCTCTTCGTAGAATCCTCTTCGGTCTCCTCTGACACGTCGGCGGACTGCTCTTCGGTCTCCTCGGACACCTGTCCCTCGAAGTCATCAGACGCGGCCTCTTCGATCTCGGCGCGGCCATGCTTACCCCGGCCAGCGGCAGCTGCTCCTTCTGGAGCGACAGCGCGAGCTTGGGCGTTATCTCTGATGATCTCGGCAACAGCCCGGCGGGCGATCTTCATGTTGACGCCCTTGGCGACCTCGATCACGACCAGGTTCTCTTCGACACGCTTGACCTTGCCGTAAATGCCTGAGGCAGTAACAACGCTATCGCCTTTCTTAAGCGAGCTGAGCAAGGCCGCGTGAGCCTTCCGCTGTCTCTGCTGCGGCCGTATCGCCATGAAGTAGAAGATGGCGATGAACGCAAGTACGTAGATGATCAACATCCAGGATGAGCTGGTCAAGCCGTCCTCCTTGTGCGATGCCCCCTGCCTGCCGGCGGGCGGATGCAGTGTCATTGTGGCCGATGCGTTATGTTATCACGGAGCGTGCTCACGACTGCAAAATGTTGAGAATGCTCCGGCTATGATCGCCTCTCGGGCCTGGCGAACCAACCGAGTCAAGAAGCAGAGGTTGTGCTCGGTGAGAAGCATGATTCCCAATATCTCTTTTTGCATGACGAGATGCCGTATCACGCCACGGGAGAAGCCGGTGCATGCAGCGCATGGGCATCCTTCTTCCAGGGGATCATCGGATAGCGCGTGTTCGGCGTTGCGAAGGTTTAAACGGCCCCGGTTGGTGAAGGCTGTACCCATCCTCGCGGTCCTAGTGGGAAGAACGCAGTCGAAGATATCGACCCCGCGGGCGATTACCTCAATGAGCCCGTCCGGATCACCAATACCCATGAAATACCTCAGCCTGTCACCGGGGAGAAGTGAAGCGGTCAACTCCGTCGTGTCCAGCATGGCCTGCCGGTCTTCTCCGACCGTCAACCCGCCGATGGCGTATCCGGGAAATCCAATGTCCAGCAGCCGCGCTGTGCTCTCCCGTCGCAAATAAGGCAACACTCCCCCCTGCACAATCCCGAGAAGCATCTGCGGCCCATCCACGCCAAGACCATCGCGTTCTTGATGCGCACGCTTGCAGCGGGCCGCCCATAAAGCAGTCCGCTCAACCGCGATGGCAACCTCCTTCTCGGTAACAGTGCCGGAAGGGCATTGATCGAGACACATGACCATATCCGCCCCGAGGGCGGCCTGCTCGGCCATCGCCCGCTCGGGCGTGAACACGTGCTTTGACCCATCGTAAATGGAGCGAAACTCTGCTCCGCTATCGTCTATTCGCGCGGTATCCCTGAGGCTGAATACCTGGTAGCCCCCGCTGTCCGTGAGGATTGGCCCGTTCCACTGCATGAACCGGTGTAGGCCTCCCAGGCGCCTGACCACGTCACTCCCGGGCCTCAGCGCCAGATGGTAGGTATTGGCCAGGATGACCTGGGCACCTATGGCTCGCAAACGTTCCGGAGAGATCGCCTTGACTGTTCCCTTCGTGCCCACGGGCATAAAACATGGGGTCTGCACAACGCCCCTCGGAGTCTCGAGCAGGCCGGCCCGTGCATTTCCGTCTTGGGCCACAACTTGAAACGGAAAGTCCGGCAATCCGTCAAGACTTCGCATGCTCACCCCTCCCGCTGTCTGTGATAGGACCTCTCTCCGTCTTCGTCCGGAACTCCGGGGCTAAGGCGGTCAATTAACATCGCGTCTCCAAAGCTGAAGAAGCGATATTGCCGTCCTATGGCATCTCGATAGGCGTCTCGCAGACGTCGAACTCCTGCAAAAGCCATGGTCAGCGCAAGCACGCTGCTTCTTGGTAGGTGGAAGTTGGTGAGAAGCGCATCGACAGCCTTGAACCGGTAGCCCGGCGTGATGAAGATATCGGTGGAGCCGCATATCTCCCCTTCGTTATCCGTAGATGCAAGCTTCTCAGCGCCCGCCAGTGTCTCCAGAACCCGCGCAGCCGTAGTCCCCACGGCGACCAGCCGTCCCCCCAACTCCATGTTCTCCCGGATTCGCCTTAAGGCCTCCGGTCTCACGCTGTACGCTTCACGATGAATACGATGGTTCTCTACCGTACTCTCCCGGATAGGTTGAAACGTGTCGAGCCCCACATGAAGGGTGACGAAAACTGATTGGATGCCTCTACCGGCGAGTTGCCGTAATAGTCGCGAAGTGAAGTGAAGCCCGGCCGTGGGCGCGGCGGCCGATCCCGGCGTTCGCGCGTAGACGGTCTGATAGCTATCGGAGCTCTCCGGATATGTCTTGATGTAGGGAGGCAGCGGCAGACGCCCGTAAGCTTCCATCATGGCGACCGGTGAGCGGCCCGAAGAACTGGCCACTATCCAGCGACCCTCACCGATAAGTTCCAACAAGGTCAGGGATTCGCCATCCGGCAGAATCAACTCCTGGCCGACCCGCAACCGGTGAGAAGGGCGGGCCAGCACTTCCCACGATTCTCCGGCGCAGACGGCACCAGTGGCGCCTGCACTCCCCGCTATACAGTCTTTCTCATACGGCCGCAGAAACAGGATCTCCACGCTGCCCCCGGTAGTCTTGCAGGCGTGGACACGCGCCGGCAGTACTTTGGAATCGTTGAAGACAAGCGTGTCCCCAGACCGCAGCAGATCGGGCAACTGGGTGAAGACCAGATGACTGCGCCCACCCTCCGCCGTCAGGTGCATCAAACGGCACGAATCCCGAGGCTCGACCGGAGATTGCGCTATCAGCTCTTCCGGGAAGTCGAAGTCGAGTTCTCTTAAGAGCACGTTACGAAGATCCGCCTGCCGGAGCCATTGTTCACCGGCGGGAAAACAGGTAGAGGAGCAGAGAACCGACCACACTCACGACGATCATCAATCCAATAGGAATGTATACGGTGACGTTCTTGCCTCGATATACGAAGTCTCCGGGCAGATGTGTCCATCCGAGTTTGGCTGCCACCAAGAGAATGCCTCCGAGCACCACCAGGCCGGCTCCCACACCGAGGACGATCTTGGCCAACCCTTCAAGACCCACGATACCGTTCCCACTCCGACACAAGACAGCCGCAATACTTCTGCCGGTATATCCCCCACTCCCTACTTAAACGGCGGGATTCTGCGTATTGGGATCGCAGGTCCTCATACACGAATTCGACCGCATAACGTGCCTGGGCCCTCGCTCCCTCCGATTTGATGGCGTTGTGATCCTGCCAAGGACTGATCGAAAGCGTGGTAGAGAAAGCATCATACCCCTGGGCGGCCGCCTCCTCGGCCGTCCGCTCGAGACGGTGACCTATGCACCGGCTGCACCGGGAATCTTGCTCGCCGCCCACCACCAAAAACCAGGCCATTGGATCGTAGCTATCGTCCACCGTCAAGTCTACGCCGGCGATCCGGCAGACATCTCGGGCTCCCGTGAGCCGGCGCCGGTACTCCAACAGCGGGTGTATGTTGGGATTGAACGAGAAGCCGGTGATCTCAGCCCCCTTCTTCTGCAGCCACGGTATCGTCGCGCTGGCGCAAGGACCGCAACAGATGTGGAGCAACATCTTCATGCTTGACCGGTTCCTCCTCAGTTGAACAAGGTATCCGGTGGAGCAGGCTGTACAGCGGCCGGTGGCACCACGCCGCAGTGCTCATAGCCAAGCCGGGTAAGCACTCGCCCGCGAGGCGTGCGCATCAAGAATCCACGCTGCAGCAAGAACGGCTCATATACATCTTCGATCGTGTCGGCCTCTTCGCCGATGGCCACCGCCAACGTCGACAAACCCACCGGTCCCCCGTCAAACTTGTGCAGAATCAGATTGAGGATCTCCCGGTCGACCCGGTCGAGGCCCTCGTCGTCAACCTCAAACAGCCGGAGCGCCTCGAGCGAGATCGTTCCCGTGATGTTGCCCTCATGACGAACCTGGGCATAATCACGAACGCGCCTGAGCAGACGATTCGCGATGCGGGGCGTGCCCCGCGAGCGGAGAGCCAGCTCCCTCGCCCCATCCGTGTCGATAGCGACACCGAGAATATCCGCCGAACGCACGACGATCCGACTCAGATCTTTGACCGAGTAGTAGTCAAGACGGTGAGAGAAGCCAAAACGATCACGCAACGGAGTTGTTATGAGTCCGCTCCGGGTCGTCGCTCCTATCAGTGTGAAATGCGGCAACTCCAATCGTATGGTTCGGGCGCTCGGCCCCTGACCGATGACGATATCGATCTCGAAGTCTTCCATGGCCGGGTAGAGAATCTCTTCGATCGACCGGTTTAACCGGTGAATCTCATCGATGAACAGCACATCACCCTCTTGGAGGTGGGTGAGAATCGCCGCCATGTCGGCCTTTCGCTCGAGCGCCGGCCCCGATGTGGTTACAATGTTCACCCTCATCTCTTGAGCGATGATGTTGGCAAGGGTGGTCTTGCCCAGGCCGGGTGGGCCGGCCAGCAACACATGATCGAGGGGCTCGCCGCGAGAAATAGCCGCCTCGATGAATATCTGTAGTTGCTCACGCAGTACGGGTTGGCCTACGAAAGCGGTGAGCGAACGCGGGCGTAGAGTCCGCTCCAAGTCCTGCTCGAGAGGAGCCTCTTCCGGATCGCCCAAGCGTTCGTCGCCGTCCACCATTTCTCTCTTCCTCAGCCGTTACAATGCGGTCAGACGCGCCGTGCGAGTGCCTCACGGATCAATTCTTCCACCGGGCGATCCGCATCGAGAGAGGCAAGCAGCCTGTCTGCCTCCGCCACGCTGTAGCCCAGTTCGACGAGGGCCGCCCGGGCCAGTGGTACCGAACCATCCTCAACCGGGCCACCTGTGGGCACCCGCTCACCGGAAGAAATGGCCAGATCTCCAACCTTCTCTCGCAGTTCGAGAATCAGACGCTCGGCGGTTTTCTTGCCTATCCCCGAAACTGAGGCAAACAGCGCGACGTCGCCTGCAGCCAGAGCCCTCTTCAATTCCGGTGGCCGCCTGCAAGATAGCACCGCCAGAGCAAGTCTGGGTCCAATTTTGCTCACGCCGAGTAGCAAGCGAAACAGCGTCCGCTCTTCTTCGGTGGAAAATCCATAGAGTTGAAGCGCCTCTTCGCGCACATGCAGATGAACAAACAATGCCGTCTGCCCACCCACCGCTGGGATGTCGCGCAGCGTTACCGCCGATACCTCAACCAAAAAACCTACACCGCCGACATCTACCACCACGCCGTCGGTACCCAGAGCTGCCACCATACCCGTGAGGCGCTCTATCATCTGTCCCTCCGCAGTCCGGCCGCCCGGGCTTCGCTCTGTGCCACCCGTTCACGGATTTCTGCGGTGTTCGCGTGGCAAATGGCCACGCCGAGAGCATCGGCGGCATGGTCCGGCCTTGGCGTTTCTGCTAAGCCGAGCAGCACACGCACCATCTCCATCACCTGTTCCTTGCTGGCCTTACCGTAGCCAACCACTGCCTGCTTCACCTGTTGAGGCGTGTATTCAACCACCTCACACCCTGCCTGTGAGCAGGCCAGTAGGGTTACTCCCCGGGCGTGGCCAACCGCCAAGGCAGTCCTCACGTTGACATTGAAAAAGAGAGACTCCACCGCTGTTGCAACCGGCCGGTACCGGCCAAGGATGTCACCGACTGCATGATAAATACGCTCAAGTCTCTGTTCGAGCGGCAGGCCTGCGGGCGTGTCCACCACTCCATACTCCAAGGCTCGCAGCCGGTTGCCGGCAACCAAGATAACACCGAAACCGGTAGAGGCCGTTCCCGGGTCGATTCCCACAATAACCCGGCCAGCCACCTCGTTCATACTGCCGGAATCGCTCTCACCCGGCCAAGGCTTCCATGACATCGTCGGAGATGTCGAAGTTGGCATGGACTTCCTGCACGTCATCATTCTCTTCCAGGGCATCCAGCAATCGTAGGGTCTTGCGTGCATCGGCTTCGTCAAGCGCGACCGTGTTTTTAGGAATCATCGTCAGCTCAGCCGACGCATACGCGATGCCGGCTTCCTCCAGACCCCTGCGGACATTCATGAAGTCGGTCACATCACAGCGAATCTCGAACACATCGCCCTCAGCCAGGACATCCTCCGCACCCGCATCGATGGCCGCCATCATCAACTCATCTTCATTGACCCCGCCCGCGTCTACAAAAATGACCCCTTTGCGTTCGAACATCCAGCTCACCGAACCGTCTGTGCCCAGTTTGCCCCCCGCCCGGTCGAAAATGTAACGCACATCAGCCGCCGTCCGGTTCTTGTTGTCACTGAGCGCGGTAACGTAGATCGCTACGCCGTTGGGCCCATAGCCTTCATATGTCAGGTGCTGGTAGGAGTCGGCATCCGAGCCGGCGCCGCTGCCTTTCTTGATGGCCCGCTCGATGTTGTCGTGCGGCATATTGGCATCTTTGGCCTTGACAATGGCTTGCGCCAGCGTGGCATTATGTTCGGGATCGCCTCCGCCTTCGCGAGCGGCAACCGTAATGGCCCTTGCAAGCTTACCGAACAAGTTGCCTCGTTTGGCATCTACCAGCGCCTTCTTATGCTTTATACCCGCCCACTTTGAATGCCCCGACATCTTGCAACCCTCCGCTCAACCACCAGTTCGGTTTCACCGTTTCGCGCGCACAGAGTTTAGCCGAGGCCCCGGATGCCTTCAACGGACCTTCTCATTCAAGACCTGTCATCGCAGCCACCCAGATTCCATGGCCTTGTCGCGCACCGCTCTCACCCGGGAATCGTAAAGGTCGCGATCCCGGCTGTAGACAGCGGCTGCGAGCGCCCCTACGAGACTGACCGGTCCGACCAATGAGTGCGCAAAGAAGGTAGAGTCGATATCGGCGTAAAGCGTTATATCACCCTTGCCGGCTAATTCCGACAGCGAATTGTCTGTGATGACTATCACCCGAGCCCCCTGAGCACCGGCTTTTTCAGTGAAAGAAATGGTTACCGAGTGAGCCCGGCGGAACCCTATAGCCAGAAGGACATCATCCCCAGTTAGACGGGTCAAACGGGCTACGTTCGATTCCGTACTGCCGGTTACCGCGAGACACGGGATACCGAGCAACTCTAGAACGTACGACGCATATTCGGCCACCATGGACGCTTCGTGCATGCCAACGGCAAGCACTTGGCGTGCGCCTGCCAGCATCTCCACCGCACGATTGAACCGTTCCAGCGTGTTCTTACTGATGGTTTCCTCGAGACTGAGACTGTCGGTCCTCAGGGAGCGAGTAAGAACGTCCTCTTCTATGGAGAAACCCAGCTGGTCCTCATGGACGACCGGCCGGGCGGTCGGTCCCAGCCGGTATTCATCGCGAGCCGCCTTTTGAAGTTCAGGGTAGCCGGCGAAGCCGAGCGATTGCGCAAAGCGGACCACTGTTGAACTGGACGTGTTTCCCTTGTGGCCCAGCTCTTCAGCGCTGAGATACGCCACTTCTTCAAGATGATCGATAATGTAACGCGCAACAGCCTTCTGCGAGCGGGAGAACCCCTCGAAACCCTCGCGCAGTAGATCACTGACCCGCCTTGGTCTGGCGTCGTCCAACTCGCCTCCAGCAACGTCTAAAGTTGCATCTATCCAATAATACAACATTCGTTGCATCCATCCTGCCGTCCTCATCGGATGGATACGGCCATTGCTTTAATTTCGAGACAGGTTCTTCGAGGGAGACTTGGGTTGAGAGCAAGTCCGGCGGCCTCTGGAGGCCGCCGGACCGGTGCCGCTATTTACTTGTTCCGGGGCTTACCCATCACACTGCAATCTTTTCGAACTCCTCCACTCCGACGCCACAGTCAGGGCACATCCAACCGTCGGGCAAATCCTCGAAGGCGGTTCCGGGTGGAATATTCTGGGTGGGGTCACCCACGGCCGGGTCATAAACGTAGTCACATATCACGCAGACCCACTTGTCCATGTCACGACTCTCCCGCTTTTCTGGCCTTGGCTTCGGCAACGATCTTTTCGGTGAGGTGCGCCGGGACCTCCTCGTAATGGTCAAACTCAAGTGTGAATGACCCTCTCCCGGCCGTCATAGAGCGTAATTGAGGGGCATACGTGAGCATCTCGGAGAGTGGGACCTGGGCTCTGATAACGTGCATCTCCCCCATGCTCTCGCTTCCTTGTGGCCGTCCGCGACGGCTCGACAGGTCGCCCATTATGTCGCCCATGTTCTCCTCGGGTGCGATGACCTCTACGTTGACAACCGGTTCCAACAGCACCGGCATCGCCTCTGTCATGGCCTTATTCCAAGCCAGTGTTCCGGCAAGCTTGAAGGCCAATTCCGATGAGTCGACGGTGTGGTACGAGCCGTCATACAACTTGACCTTGACGTCGACCACCGGGTATCCGGCCACCACACCGTGCTCCATGGCTTCGATAATGCCCTTCTCCACCGCGGGGATGAAGTTGCGCGGGATAGATCCTCCAAAGATGGCGTCTTCAAACTCGTATCCCTCGCCCCGAGATCTTGGTTCAACCTCGATCCAGCAATCGCCAAATTGCCCCCGCCCGCCTGTCTGTTTCTTGTGTCTCCCTTGCGCAGCGGCCTTCTTGCGAATGGTCTCCCGATACGGCACCTGCGGCGGGTGCAACTCGACCTCGACTCCAAAGCGACGCTTGAGCTTGTCGAGAATCACCTCGACGTGGACCTGGCTGGTGCCAGAAATGAGCATTTCCTTGGTTTGGGAATCGAAACGGACCTCCATGGCGGGATCTTCTTCCCCGAGCCGCTTGAGGCCGTTGCTCACTTTCTCCTCGTCACCTCGCGTCTTCGGGGTGATGGCGAACGAAATTGCCGCCGGTGGAAATTCGAACCGCGGGAGTCTCACCGGATGGTTGGGGTCGGACAGCGTATCACCGGTGCCCGTTTCCTTGAGCTTTGCCAGCGCCACGATGTCACCGGCCCCGGCTTCTTCAATAGCCTTGGTTTCCTTACCCTGCATGAGCAGGATATTGCCGGTCCTCTCTTTTTCTCCGGTACGGTCGTTTAAGAGTTGGGAATCAGTAGCAATCTTGCCCGAGAAAAGTCTGGCCAGATTTACCCTGCCCGAGAACTGGTCGTAGATGGTTTTGAAGACAAACAACGCTGTCGGCGCAGCGGCATCTGCCGCCAACTTGGTCTCTTCCGTGCCGTCGGTGCCCTGGAAAGCAATACGCTCACCTTTGTCGAGCGGTGAAGGACCGGCCGTCAGCAGTTCCAAGAGCCGGTCACACCCGATGTTCTTGGTGGCTGAGACCGGAACCACCGGCGACACCACCCCGGCAGTTAGCGCGGCCTTCAACGCGCTCCTGATCTCCTCCAGGCTCAGTTCGGCGCCCTCGAGGTACT
>CAZOJR010000051.1:8282-10099 GCA_964580165.1 uncultured Gaiellales bacterium | reverse complement strand
GGTGAAACGCACTTGGGGCATGAGTTCACGGAGCCGCGCGGCTGTCTTGTCTATGGTCTCCACCCTGTTGTGAAGGTAGTAGATCTGGCCGCCCCTGTCGATCTCCCGTTCGACGGCCCGCTTGACCATTCCCTCATCATGGAGACCCACGTACGTCTGAATAGGATGCCGGTCGCGAGGTGGTGTCTCGATGATGGTAATGTCGCGCACACCCGATAACGACATCTGCAGAGTGCGCGGGATAGGAGTCGCGGTCAGGGTGAGCACGTCCACCCGCACTTTGAGACGGCGCAGAGCTTCCTTCTGGTTCACGCCAAACCGTTGCTCTTCGTCCACAATGACAAGCCCCAGGTCCTTGGGCTTGACGTCTTGCGACAACAGCCGCTGAGTACCTATCAGCACATCGACCTTCCCGCCCGCGAAGTCTCTCAAAATGCGCTTCTGCTCAGCTGCAGAACGGAAGCGGGAGATCATCTCCACCTTGACGGGGAAGTCGGCAAAACGCTCGCGGAAAGTGCCGTAGTGTTGCTGGGCCAGGATGGTGGTGGGCACCAAGACCATGACCTGTTTACCGTCGAGAGTAGCTTTGAAAGCCGCCCGTAAAGCTACCTCGGTCTTGCCGTAACCCACATCGCCGCACAGCAACCGGTCCATGAGCTGTTCGGACTCCATGTCATCTTTGATGACGTCGATGGCTCGTTGCTGATCCTCGGTCTCTTCGTAGGGAAATGCCTTTTCGAAGCGCACCTGCCATTCACCGTCTTCAGAGAAACGATAGCCCTTGCTGGCCTGCCGGAGTGCGTATAGATGGAGCAATTCTCCTGCGACCTCACGGGCAGCCCGGCGTGCCCGGCTCTTGACGTGCTCCCATGCCTTGCCCCCCAACTTGGACAGGCTGGGAACCGCACCCCCGGCGCCGACATAGCGCATGACCTTGGCGATCTGGTCATGTGGAACGTAGAGCATGTCCCTGTCCCGAAAAGCCAGGTCGAGATAGTCCCGGGTAACCCCGGCGACCGTCTTGGTGGAGATACCCTCGAAACGACCGACGCCGTGATCCTCATGGACCACGTAGTCGCCCTTACGCAGGTCGCGGAAGCTTGACAGCTCGAGTCCGGCCGGCGGCCGGCGCGGAGCGCCGGCCTTGTGCCGCCGGGGAAAGATCAGCGCATCGGTGAGCAGAGCCAGCTTTATGTCGGGGATCACGAAGTGCCGGCGGTGCGGCGCCGGCATGAACGACACACCCGGCTCCCGTTCGATATCTCCTCCCGAGGCCACCGTCCCGGTAATGCGGCGAAGCATGTAACCGGCCCGCTCGGCTTCGGCCCGCTGCTCAAAAGCGATCACCACCCGGTAACCATCGGACACAAGACGGCGAATGGCCTCTTCGGCCTCAGGCAGATTGGTTACGGGCATCTCGCCGCTGGTCGCCCGGATGGAGAGATTGGGTTCCTCGCCGATGGCGGATCCCAGGGAACTCAGCACCATAGCCGGAAAAGCGGCAAGGTCTAGCTCCACTTCCTCCCAAGTTGAGTATGCCCCCTTCTCAACGGCCTCCCCGATGACGTCGCTGAGATCGCTCTGGAAGACCTCCACTCGAGGCACCGCCCTGACCGGGTCGGTCCGGACAACATGCGTGTCGGCCGGTAAGAGGGAGGATATGCTCTGAGGGCGCGTCCCCGGCTCCTCGGCCGCCGCATAGAGACAGACACTCTCCAGCGGGCCGAGAGACCTTTGGGAATAGACGGAGAAACGGCGAAGGTTCTCCACTTCGTCGCCCCAGAATTCGATCCGCACCGGGTAGGGCTCCGTTGCCG